>CANKRG010000018.1 GCA_947485165.1 Comamonadaceae bacterium | reverse complement strand
GTTGATGTGCAGCAGCATGTTGCGGTTAAAAGCGGCAGTAATACCCAAAGCATCATCATAAGCTGCTTGTAACACGGTGCTGGATTTGACCAAATCAACGCCTATCAATAATCCGCCCTGCCCCGTGCCATCCTTGCAAGCTGTATGAATTTGACGCAAGAATGGCAACGCGTCTGAGGGGGTAAAGTTACCTATGCTGCTGCCGGGGTAGAAAAACAAACGGCTGCCATTGCCGATCTCTGCTGGCAATGCCAAACTCTCTGAAAAATCCATCCCCAAACCCAGCATCGGTAAATCAGGGTTTTGGCGCTGTAAACTGGTTAGCGCTTGCTTTAAAAAATCGACAGAAATATCAACTGCCACGTATTTCGCTGGGCGAAGCGCCTCAAACATGCGCGCTGCTTTTTCACAATTGCCAGCACCCAAGTCGATCAAGGTGTGCCCCAATCCCGTCGTCGTCGCCATATCAGGCAAAAACTGTTCAAAAATAGCAGCTTCAACACGCGTGGGGTAATACTCGGGCAGCTCGGTGATAGCTTCAAACAAGCGCGAACCCAAGGCATCGTACAAATACTTGGGTGAGGTAGTGGCATTCGCATCAAGCAAGCCTTGCTGCAACTCAGCACGTACCGCAGCCTGGTTTTCAACGTAGCGCTGCATGAATACGGGACTGATACCGCCGTTTGTACTAACGTTTTGCGTGTTGGGCATGTGCTTGAACCATGAATTCTGGATATTTGGCTAACTATAGCAGTCGGCTAACAAGCTTTATTCTCACAATCATTTCAAAAAGCTTGATCGCCTGCAAAAATATATGAATTCGAGTTTAATCTCACATCACAACTCATTTTTCAAGAGGCTTTTTATGCATTTTCAACTTTCAAACGCCGTATCGCGCGGTTTACGCTCTGTAGCCGTTGGCTTGATAGTTGCATTTACTGCTGCAGCCTTTGCCCAAGCTGTTCTCAAAGTCACCACCATTCCTGAAGAAGCTGCTACCGAGCAGGTGCGTAAATTCACGCCGCTGGCCGCTTATCTTGAAAAGCAACTGGGCATGAAGGTGGAATTCACACCGGTGTCGGATTACCCCGCCGCTGTGGAAGCTCTGGTGAACAAACGGGTAGATTTGGTCTGGTTTGGCGGTTTTACACATGTGCAAGCCTCTCTACGCTCAGGTGGCAAGATCATTCCTATCGCCCAGCGCGAGGAAGACACCAGGTTTCAATCTGTCTTCATTGCAAAAACAGATTCGGGCATCAAAACCTTGGCGGACATGAAGGGCAAAGACATTTCATTCGGTTCGCAAAGCAGCACATCGGGTCATTTGATGCCGCGCAGCTTCTTGCTCGAAGCCAAGATTGACCCTGAAAAAGATTTCAAACGTGTGGCCTTCTCGGGCGCACATGACGCAACGATTGCCTCTGTGGTCAGCGGCCGTGTAGCAGCTGCGGCACTCGACATGACAGTTTGGAAAAAATTTGTCGATGAAAAAAAGGTGGATACCGCTGCTGTGAATGTGTTCTACACCACACCGCCGTATTTCAATTACAACTGGAGCGTGCATGCTGACATGCCTGCTGCCTTGCGTGAAAAAATCACCAAAGCGCTGTTAGATCTGAATGCCAATACCGCACAAGGCAAAGAAATTCTCCAGCTCAACCGCGCCACGCGCTATGTGCCCACTAAACCTGAGAATTACAAAGGTCTAGAGACAGCAGCCAAGAGCGCCGGTCTGCTTTAATCGGGTTCCCTTGCTTTTTTTAGATTTATGCTTTTTTTCAGATTGTCGCTTTGCAAATTCAACTTCAACATGTAAGCGCCCGCCATCCTGCTGCCAAAGATGATTCTGTGCCCGCGCTGCGCGATGCCACGATTCAGATTCAGCAGGGTGAGCAAGTGGCGGTAATCGGGCCTTCGGGCGCGGGTAAGACGACGTTTTTGCATGCGGTAGCCTGCGCCTTGAAGCCTGCGAGCGGGCAATTGGCGCTCTCTGGGCAAGATCCTTGGAAGCTGCCGCGCTCAGCTTTGCAGGCTTTGCGTGGCCAGCTTTTTTTAGCGCCACAAGTGCCGCCATTGCCGCCGCGCCAGCGGGTTGTTACAACGGTGCTTGCTGGGCGTTTGCCGCAGATGGGTTTTCTGCACAGTCTGCGCTCGCTGTTTTACCCCTTAGATATTCCAGCGGCGCACGCTGCTTTGAAGGCTTTTGATCTGGATAAGAAGATTTTTGAGCGGGTGGATCGCCTCTCGGGCGGTGAGCGGCAGCGCGTGGGCTTGGCGCGACTCTTGGCATCAGATGCCAAGCTCTGGCTCATTGACGAGCCACTATCGGCACTCGATCCCACACGTGCCACGCAGGCACTAGAAGTGCTCACACGCGCCTGCCGTGAGCGCGGCGCAACGCTGGTGTGTACGCTGCATCAGGTTGAGCGGGCGCTCGAAGCCTTTCCGCGCATCATAGGGCTGCGCCATGGTGAGGTGGCTTTTGATTTACCCTCGGGCGAGGTATCCCGCGAACGCTTGACGGCGCTGTATGCCCAGCATGAGCATGAGCTGTTTGGACCTGCACCCGTCAATGAGTTTCCCGAGCAAAATGTGCAGCTTGGCCAGCCTGCTGTGATGCATTGCCGATAGATCGATGAGCGCCGTTTTACCGCCACCCACCCCTTTACAGCGTGATCCGGCTTGGCAAGGCCGCGTCTTCTGGCTGGTGGCGGCTGTGCTGTTGCTTTGGCCGCTGCTTGTGATCACTGAATTCAAGCCTTGGCTGCTTTGGGATCCCGAAAGCCGCAAGGTGATGGGTAACTTTCTGAGCGATTTTTTCCCGCCAGCGCACGACGCTGAATTTTTACAACTCATCGCCAAAGAAACCTGGCGCACGGTGGCCATGGCCACGGCTGGTATCGCGCTGGCGCTGGTGCTGGCTATTCCGCTCACGCTGCTCGGCACATCAGCGCTGTCAGTCTCCCAGCTCTCTGGCAAGATGGCTTGGATGCCGAGTGTGTTGCGCCAAGCGATTCGCTGGCTGCTGATTGTTTTGCGCAGCGTTCCTGAGCTGGTATGGGCGCTGGTTTTTGTGCGCGTGGTGGGCCTAGGGCCGACGGCGGGCGTGCTGGCAATTGCACTCACCTATGCGGGGATGCTGGGCAAGGTCTATACCGAAATTTTGGAAAGTGGCGAAGCGCATGCCACGCAATCGTTGATGCGCAATGGCACAGGGCGTTTGCAGGCTTTCTTTTATGGCTTGCTGCCGCAAAATGCTGCTGAATTGACAAGCTACACCGTCTATCGCTGGGAATGCGCGATTCGCTCCAGCGCGGTGCTTGGCTTTGTGGGCGCTGGCGGCTTGGGGCAGCAACTTGACAATTCGATGAAGATGTTCAAAGGCAGCGAAGTGGCCACGCTGCTGTTGGTTTTCATGCTGCTCGTTTGGCTGGCTGACAAGGCCAGCTCTTGGCTGCGTAGGGAATTGGGATGACCACCAAGGAAGCCGCCAACGAGGAATACAAACTGCCGCCCAAACTGTTTGATGCGCGCTGCAAAGCCTGCTGGTTTGTCTTAGCGTTGATTTTGTTAACCATTGCCAGCTTTTGGACGATCAATCTCCAATGGGCGCAGCTCTTCAGCTTCGAATCAGCCAGGCTCATGGGCAAATTCATTGGCGAGCTGATGTCGCCGGATTTTTCTAGCAAATTTGTTGCCAAGCTCTGGACAGCTTCGCTTGAGACTTTGGCTATGTCTCTGCTAGGCACGATCATCGCTGCCATCCTCGGCTTGCTTATCGCCCTCCCCGCCAGCAAAACGCATGAAGGCGACAAGGCCTATTTCAAAGGTCCTGCGCGTTTGCTGCTCAACGCATTGCGCAGCATCCCAGAATTGGTCTGGGCCGCGCTCCTGCTGATAGCCGCAGGACTTGGCCCTTTTGCGGGCACATTGGCCTTAGGCCTTCACACCGCTGGTGTGCTCGGCAGATTGTTCGCCGAAAGTATCGAGAACGCGCAGCCCGGAGCAGCTTTCGCGCTTCGCACACGTGGCGTGGGCGAAGCGCGCATCTTTTGGTATGCCACACTGCCGCAAATCATTCCCCAGCTCATGAGCTACACGCTTTACCGCTGGGAAAACAACATTCGCGCGGCTGCTGTGCTCGGTGTGGTGGGCGGCGGCGGGCTAGGTCAAATGCTGGCCTTCCACATGGGCTTGTTCCAAATGAGCAAAACGTCCACGATCTTGCTGGCGATGCTGGCCTTGGTGGCTTTAGTGGATGCTATGAGCTATGCTAGTAGAAAATGGTTAGTACGTTAATCTCATTGAAAAACAATATGAGAATTTTTTCAAGGTAATTTCATGGCTTTTATTTATTACGTGACACACATTCAGTTTGAAGCAGGCGCTATCAAACTACTCAAACAAGAATGTGATCGTGTCGGCATCAGTCGTCCATTGATTATCACGGACCAAGGCGTCAAAGCTGCCGGCATCCTGCAAAAGGCTTTGGACAATTTGCAGGGCATGACTGTGGCGGTGTTCGACCAAACACCGTCTAACCCGACAGAAGCTGCTGTGCGAGCCGCAACGGCAAGCTACAAAGCCAACCACTGCGATGGCTTGATAGCAGTGGGCGGCGGCTCGTCTATCGACTGCGCCAAAGGTGTGGCGATTGCGGCGACACACGAAGGCCCACTCACCACCTTCGCAACCATCGAAGGCGGCTCGCTGTTGATTACCGATAGAGCCGCACCCTTGATCGCTGTGCCCACCACCAGTGGCACGGGCAGTGAAGTCGCTCGTGGCGCGATTTTGATTGTGGATGACCAACGCAAGCTTGGTTTTCACTCTTGGCATTTGGTGCCCAAAGCCGCCATTTGCGACCCTGAACTCACTCTCGGCTTACCCGCCAAATTAACCGCCGCAACCGGTATGGATGCCATCGCGCATTGCATGGAAACCTTCATGGCTCCAGCCTTCAACCCACCGGCGGACGGCATTGGTTTGGATGGTTTAACGCGTGCTTGGGCAAACATTGAACGTGCGACGAACAACGGCAGCGACATTGATGCGCGCCTGAACATGATGAGCGCGTCTATGCAAGGCGCCATGGCGTTTCAAAAAGGTTTGGGCTGCGTGCATAGTCTGAGCCACAGCTTGGGCGGCATCAACCCTGGGCTACACCACGGCACCTTGAACGCCATGTTTTTACCGGCTGTGGTGGCATTCAACGCCAGTGCACCATCCATCCAAAACGAACACCGGCTGCAACGCATGGCGCAGGCCATGGGTTTGGCATCCGGCAGCGACATCCCCGCCGCCATCAAAGACATGAACGCGCGCCTCGGTTTGCCTGCCGGCTTAGATGCTTTGGGGGTAAAACACGACTGGTTCGGCAACATCATCAAAGGCGCACTGGCCGACCATTGCCACAAAACCAATCCGCGCATTGCCACAAAACAAGACTACGAAATGCTGCTGGCAACATCCATGTGAAAATTCAACGCATGCACGACATCTGCAAACAAAGGACGTGCAAACACGTCCGCTTCTGTGCAGCGCTGTTGCAGTACCATAAGTTTTGACCTTGCGCCTTGCGCTGCCTCCCCCGCTGAGTCTGAGCACAGCGCCAACAGCTCGCCAAGGAAAATGCCAAACGCCCGCACCTCGATAAGCTGTAGGGCTTTCGAAATATCCGCGTCTTCTGCGTCGCTAGCCGGCAAAAAGGATGCCGCGCCAAAATCACCCAAAAGGCCATATCCGTCTGCGTTGTACAACATATTGTGCGCATACAAGTCGCCATGCAGAACACCGCAAGCGTGCAAGTGCGTAACCGCTTGCGCTATGCCATAAGCAAGGCCATGAAGCTCCCGCAGACTAAGAACTGTCTCTTGTGAATAGATATCTCGCGTGCATGAATCTAAGCTGGGTGGTTGCGCAAGGTTTATAAAATCAGGAGCAATCAAAGGCATGGCCAAGCCCATCGTCCCATTTGGGTGATGGCTGATTTCCCCCAACACGCCGACGACGTTCGGATGCAAACCCACGGCGATACTGGCTGCCATTTCGCTGCGCGGCATACCATCGCTGGTCACGGCTGATCTGATTGGCTTTGAAGCCAACCATCGTCAAATTTTTGCATTGCCCAAGCACTGCAGGCAATTCAGTGAACAGGTTATCAGAGCAAAAAATGATGCGCAGCTTGTGCAAGCGCGGTAAATCATCCGGCAGGCTAGATAATTGATTGCCTGATAGATTCAAAATCTCCAGTGAATCTGCCAAGTCGAGAATCTCGCGCGGAAACTCCGTCAATCCACATGACATATCCAAGCGTTTGATGCCACGTAATAACCCCGCTTGAAGTTGCTCTAGTGTGTCCATGTCGTCAGCAGCGAATTCATCCTACAAAACCATACCTATCTCTTGCAGAATTTCTGCCGTGTGTTCGCCCAGCCTAGGCGCAGGCCGTGAAATGGCCGTGGGCGTAGCACTCATGCGCACGGGCGGACGCAATTGCCGCAGCTTGCCTTCATAGGGGTGCGCCACATCGACCCAGCCGCCGGTTGCCGCCAAATGCGGGTCCGTCAACAAATCGGGCAGCTTCATCATCGGCATGACGGGAATATCGTGGGCCACCAATAGTTTCAACCAATGCTCGCTGGTTTGCAGCAGCAGCTTGGTTTGCACGAAGGCATACAGTTCGTCGATGTGCGCAATACGCGCCGATTGCGTGGTGAAGCGCGCGTCTTGCGTGAAACGCTCGCCCTCGCCTACCAGCTCCAAGAAACCCCGCCAATGGGCGTCGTTGTACATCAGCGCGCAGACATAACCATTGCTGGTTTTATAAGGTTTACGATTGGGCGACAGCATCCGACTGTGCCCCATGTTTCCCATCTCTTGTCCGAGAGACGCAGTCACGGGCGGTTGCCAGGTCTCACCGCCCAAATGCTCGCCCAATACAAATTGCAGCAAGCACTCAAACATAGGCACTTCAACGCTTTGCCCCAACCCCGTTCCGCCTTTTTTGTCACGCGCAATGATGGCCGCCATGACCGCATGCACCATGTTCAGCGCCGTCACACGGTCGGCAAAAGTCGCGGGCACATAGCGCGGCTCAGTGCTGCCGCTTTGCGTCATCAGCCACGGAATGCAAGCCGCGCCTTGAATCAAATCATCATAGGCTGGAAAATCAGAATACGGGCCACCTTCTGAATAGCCATACGCACCGCAATAAATCAGTCGCGGGTTGATTTTTTGCAAGGCCTCGTAGCTCAGCCCCAGCCGCGCCATGGAGCCAGGGCGAATATTAAAGGTCAGCACATCAGCGCCTTCACACAGTTTGAGTAAAGCCGCATGATCGCGCGGCTTCTTCAAATCTAAAACGATGGAGCGTTTGTTGCGATTGGCATTGATAAAAATATGCCCCATCCCTGGGTGCTGCATCGGCCCCGCATGGCGCATGATGTCACCATTGGGCGGCTCGACCTTGATGACATCCGCGCCATAGTCACCCAATATTTGCGTGGCATACGGGCCGAGGACCACGCCGGTGAGGTCAAGGATGCGGTAGCCGCTCAAAGCTCCTTGATTAGCCCCTTGATTAACGCCACTCACTCCGGTGCAATTCCCGCCAGCTTGACCCAACCCGACCACTTCTTGATTTCCGCATCAATCGTGCGCGCCAGTGTTGCGCTGTCTTGCACATTCAAATCAATCCCTGCATTTGCCAATTTTTCTTTGACTTCTGGTTTAGCCAGTACAGCACGCAAGGTGTCGCCCAGCTTTTGAGCATCTGCAGCAGGAATATTCGCTGGTGCCATCAAGGCAAACCAAGCGCTGACCTCGTAGCCCTTGACCGTGTCACCAATCGGTGCAATATTCGGCGCTTTACCTGCACGTGTCGCAGTCGTCACGCCCAAACCTTTGAGTCGTCCACCGTTGATTTGCGTCGTGGCGTTACCCACGTCCGCAAAGGCAAACTGCAGCTGGCCACCCATCAAATCGGTCAGCGCCGGTGGAATGCCTTTGTACGGTACGCTCAAAGCTTCAAACCCACCCAGCTGCGCCACCAACGCACCCGAAACCCATGACCCCGAAGAGCCGTGGCCATATGCCAGCTTGTTGGCCTTGGCATAGGCGACAAACTCTTTCATGTCCTTTGAAGGAAACTCAGGCTTCACCATCAAAATAAAACCGGTGCTACCAATCATGCCAATCGGTGTGAAATCTTTCACCGGGTCGTAGGGCAGCTTTTTGTACAAGCTCACATTCGCCGCTTGTGTGGTGCTGGTTGTTACCAACAGCGTGTAAGGATCAGCCGTCGCCGACTTCACAAAATCCGCCCCTGGAATCCCATTCGCCCCCGCTTTGTTGTCCACCGCAATCGGCTGCCCCAAAGCATCGCTCATCGCCTGCGCGACGATGCGACCAACGCTGTCTGTTGCGCTGCCTGCGGGGAATGGCACGACGAATTTGAACGGTTTAGAGGGGAAAGTTTGTGCCTGCGCGTTGATGCCGCCCACAGCCAACATTCCAGCGATGCAGCTGCTTGCTAAAAGTTTGAACGTTGTTTTCATTGATGTCTCGTTTAATTTATAAACCAGGGCGAATTATTGCTTGCAAATTCGACTTTTCCATACTCGCTAACCCGATAAGTCATCCCTGCATCAGTTTTTCAATCTCCCCCGCCTTCACGGGTACGCCACGGCTGATCAACTCGCAGCCACCCTCGTTCACAATCGCGTCGTCCTCAATGCGGATGCCAATGTTGTGGAACTGTTCGGGTACGCCGGCGGCGGGGCGGACGTAGATGCCGGGTTCTAGGGTCAACACCATGCCTGGGCGCAGGATGCGGCTGGGGCGGTTGGTGATAACTTCGTTGCTGAGCGGGTCGGTACGGGTTGTGGTGTTGCCCAATTCTGAGGGTTCGTTATAACCACCGCAATCATGCACATCCATGCCCAACCAGTGGCTGGTGCGGTGCATGTAGAAGGGGAAATAGGCGCGTTTTTCGATCACGTCTTCCAAGCTGCCGACCTTGTTTTTGTCGAGCAGTCCCACATCCAGCATGCCTTGCGCCAAGACCTTGACCGCCGCTTCGTGCGGGTCGATGAAGCGGCAACCCGGTTTGGTGACGGCGACAGCCGCTTCTTGGCTGGCCACCACGATGTCGTACAGCGTGCGCTGCGGGCCGGTGAATGTGCCGTTGGCGGGAAAGGTGCGGGTGATGTCGCTGGCGTAGCCGTCCAGCTCACAGCCGGCGTCTATCAGCACCAAATCGCCGCTTTTGACGGGTGCGGCATCGGCACGGTAGTGCAGCACGCAGGCGTTGGCTCCGGCGGCGACTATTGACGAGTAGGCGGCGTATTGCGAGCCCTGCTGGCGGAATTCGTGCAGCAGCTCGGCGTCCAGATGGAATTCACGCACGTCTTTGCCGTCACGCAGCATCTGGGCACTTTTTTGCATGGCGCGGATGTGGCCTGCTGCACTAATCTGCGCGGCGTGGCGCATGGTGGCTTGCTCGGACGCGTCTTTGATGAGACGCATCTCGTCCAGCACGGCGCAGGCATCGCGCTGGGTTTCAGGGCACAACGCACCGTAGCGCACGCGTGCGCGGACTTTGGCTAACCAGCCATCAACTTGCGTTTCCAAGCCAGAATGCATCGCAAACGGGTAGTAAACGGCAGATTTGTTCTCCAGTAATTTTGGCAACAACGCGTCCAATTCAGTACTGGGAAACGCCGCATCAACACCCAAAGCCTGTGGTGCCGCCGTGGGGCCAAGACGAAAACCGTCCCAAATCTCGCGTTCCACGTCTTTGGGGGCGCAAAACAGGATGGATTGGCCATCGCCCGTGATGATCAGCGTGGCGTTTGGCTCGGTAAAACCCGTTAAATAGTGGAAATAGCTGTCAAAACGGTACAAAAAGTCGCTGTCGCGGTTGCGCTGACGCTCGGGCGAGGTCGGGATGATGGCGATGCCGTCAGTGCCCAACGTAGCGGCAAAGCGGGCGCGGCGGGTGGCGTAAATGGTGTTGCTTACTGTTGTCATATATTCACTGTTGGTTGTTGATTTGCGCCAAGCGTTCCGGCGTACCCACATCTGTCCAAGTGCCAGTGTACAACTCACCGCTCACCTGCTGTGCAGCAATGGCTTTTCTGAGTAACGGAGCCAACGCGGCTTTAACGCCTTCTGGGTTTCCTGCCGGAATATCGCAATAAGGCCATGAAAACAAAGGCTTGCGGTACAACGCGATGGTGCTGAAGGTGTATGTTTCAGACGACTCATTAACGACCTTGCCATCCGCTTGCAGCCCAAAATCGCCTTTGGTGTTGTGCTCTGGGTTAGGCACTAGCCAGATGTGGGCCAACTTGCCGCTGGCTTTGAAGCGGTCTACCGCATCTTGCGAAAACACAAAATCGGGCGCGAACACATCGCCTGCAAGCACCCAAAACACCTCGTCAGCCGCTGAACTGCACAACAGCGGCAAGGCCCGTACGATGCCACCCGCCGTCTCCAGCGCGCCGCCAAAGTCGCGGCCTTCGTGCGAATAGCTGATATGGACCATGATGGGATTTGCAACTTTTTGCTCACTTTTCAATAGCTGCTCAGGCAATAAATACAACGGCTTGATGCCAAAATGAGCACTAAAATGGTCGGATACCTGCTCACCCTGCCAAGCGGTGTTGACCACGAGCTCGGTAAACCCGCCCTGCGCCAGAGCCTGCATGGCCCACTGCATCAGCGGTTGACCGCGTACGGACAGCAGGGGTTTGGGGGTGTGGTCAGTCAGCGGGCGCATGCGTTCGCCACGGCCAGCGGCCAAGATCAGGGCTTTGCAGCTCATGCTTTAGCTTTCAAGTGATTCAATACAGGCGTCATAATTTTGTCATTTTCTTCAAGCTGTATTTGAAAAAACCAGCTAAGTGCTTGATTTGTATACCTGTAGGCGCTTGCCTACATTTTCTGTGGATAACTTTGTTGATAGGTCTTGGGTAATGCGCAAAAACCCACATAAATCAAGGCATTGGACAAATTGCACACAAATCAAGCAATAAATTAAATCGTTATGAATCAACAAGTTAAGCGCGCTATTTGTTTGATAGCAAGAGACGATTACTTTTTACTAGAATTGTTGCAGGGCACCATTTTTTGTTGATAAGTCGATAAAAATATTTTGGATATTATCTGGTTTTGTGCTAATTGTGACCCGTGCGCTGCTGTTTTGAGTAAGCATGCACCGTATCCACCAACACTGCTACATTTTCAGGCGGTGTGAACTGGCTGATTCCGTGGCCTAGGTTGAAAATATGTGTAGCACCGGTGGTGGTTTTGTCCGTGTGCGGCTGGCCGAAGCTGTTTAAAACCTTGGCTACTTCCGCTTGAATCACGGCCGGGGTGGCGAACAACACGTTGGGGTCAATATTGCCTTGCAGCGCTTTACCGGCCCCGCCCACTGCACCGCCAACCATAGCGCGTGCTTTGGCCAAATTCGCCGTCCAATCCAGCCCCAGCACATCACAGTCCAAACCGCCCATCTCGTCCAACCACAACGCACCTCCTTTGGTAAACACAATGCGCGGGATGACGATGCCGTCTTCTTTGCCGTTGTGCGTGCGTTTTAACTGAGCCAGCACGCGCTTGGTGTAAGCCAAACTGAACTCCCGAAACGCACCATCGGCCAGCACGCCACCCCAGCTGTCAAAAATCATCACCGCTTGCGCACCTGCTTCAATTTGGGTGTTCAGGTACAGCGCCACCGCGTCGGCGTTGACCGCCAGCATGCGGTGCATCAAATCGGGGCGGCTGTACATCAGGGTTTTGACATGGCGGTAGTCGTCTGAGCCGGCCCCTTCAGCCATGTAACACGCCAGCGTCCACGGGCTGCCTGAAAAGCCGATCAAAGGCACGCTGCCGCGCCCGTCCGCCTGCGTCAGCGCTTTGCGGATGCTTGTGACCGCGTCAAACACGTAGCGCAGCTTGTCCATATCGGGCACGGCCAGCTTGGCAACGGCGGCTTCATCACGCACATTGTGGGCAAACTTGGGGCCCTCGCCCAAGGCAAAGCTGAGGCCCAGACCCATCGCGTCAGGAATCGTCAAAATATCACTGAACAAGATCGCCGCATCTAACTTGTAGCGTGCCAGCGGCTGCAAAGTCACTTCAGTCGCGTAATCTCTATTCGTCGCCAGCCCCATGAAACTACCGGCTTTGGCGCGAATGTCGCGGTATTCCGGCAAATAGCGGCCTGCTTGGCGCATCAGCCACACGGGCGTGTGGTCAGACGCTTGGCGCATGCAAGCTTGTAGAAAAGTGGGATTGTGGAGATGGCTGAAATCGTGCATAGAACGCATTATCTCAGGCTAAAGCAAGTGTTTCAGCCTGCGGTGATCAATCAACAAGCAGCGGTTTTCAACCACGGCCAAGCCTGCGGCCTCTGTTTCGCTTTTAGCCACTGCGTTGTCAATACCCAGCTGCATCCACAGCACTTGGGCTTTGATGTGCACCGCCTCCGTGGCAATGGGTGGAATATCGGCACTGTTGCGAAAGCAATCCACCATGTCGATTTTTTCGACTTTGGCGGCCTCTACCAGCGTGGCATAGACCTTTTCACCCAAAATCGGCGTGTTTGATGCTGCCGCCACAGGATTGATGGGAATGATTCTGTAACCCTGCGACTGCATGTACTCGGACACCTCATAGCTGTCGCGGTGGACTTTGGGTGACAAACCGACCACGGCGATGGTTTTGCAGGTTTTGAGGATATGGAGGATGTCGGGTTGGTTCATGTGCATTTATTTAACGTTTTAAATTTTCTTACATTTTTCCTAGCGCAGCTTTCACATCATCCACACTGATGATTTCAGACAACACCTGAGGCGCTTTGCCGGGGGCGTAGAGCACATAAACGGGCACGCCGCTGCGGCCCAAGTCGCGTAACGCAGCGCCTATGGCGGGGTCGCGCCGCGTCCAGTCGGCGCGTAGCAATTGCACTTTTTTGGCGTCAAACTCGGCGAGCAATTCCGGCTTGGATAGCGTTGATTTTTTGTTGAATTGGCAAGTCACGCACCAGGCGGCGGTGAAATCGACAAACACGGGTTGCCCTTTGGCTAAAAGTTGATCCACCCGCCCTGGCTCCCACGCCTGCCAGCGTTCATCGGTTATTTCACCAGTTTGTGCTGAAGCGGCTGGAATATCTGCATTTTTGATGATGTTTACACCTATAGCCGTCGTCATATATGCCAATACTGCTATTGAAATAATAGCAAAATAAAATTTTGACTTGCCGTGCAGGCTCAGCGCCCACAGCAGCATGCACAGCATCAGCAAAATCGCCAAGAGTGCGCCGGCACCGTCAATGCCGCTTTGCTGCCCCAGCACCCACACCAGCCAAACGACTGTGGCAAACATGGGGAAAGCCATGAACTTTTTAAACGTGTCCATCCACGCGCCCGGTCTTGGCAAAGCACGCGCCACGGCGGGAACAAAACTGGCCACCACATACGGCAAGGCCATGCCCACGCCGATGGCGGCAAAAATCAACAACGCTTCCCACGCTGGCAAACCCAGCGCAAAGCCCAGTGATGCGCCCATGAACGGCGCGGTGCAAGGCGATGCCACCGCGACGGCCAACACGCCTGATAAAAACGAATCGACTGTGGGATTCTTCGCCCGCATGGCGGCGACGCTGGACGGCAATATGCTGCCGAACTCGAACAAGCCCGCCAGATTCATGCCCAACACCGTGAAAAGTACGGCCAAACCCGCCACCACCAGCGGGTTTTGCAGCTGAAAGCCCCAGCCCAGCTGCTCACCCGCAGCCCGCAGCGCCAAAAACAAAGCGCCCAGCGCTACAAAAGACAGCACCACACCGGCGAAATACGCCACGCCGCTGCGTCTGTGCGCCTGCGTATCGCTGGCGTGTTTGGTGAAGCTGACCACTTTGAGTGCCAAGACGGGAAAAACACAGGGCATCAGATTCAAAATCATGCCACCCAGCAGCGCACCCAGCAAAGCGGCAAACAGCGTTAAATTGATGGGAGCTGCCGTTAAATTGGCGTTTTGCACGGCAACTTTGTTTTCTGCCAAAGCAGCCGCCAAGCCCGGTGACACCGTGGCAGCGGCAGCGACTTTGGGCCAAGCGCCTTGCACGGCCACCTCGGCACGCCAAGCTTGGTCGCCTGATTTCAGCACCACCGGCATGATTTCAGGGCTTTGGCTGCGCTGGCTGGACAGCGGCAAGCTGATGCGCCAGACCGCGCCCTGCCACGCCTGCTGGCTAGCCCCACTGCTGATGGCGCTGTTGTCTAGGACTTCAGTCGTTTCAGGGTAAAAATCTAGCGTTTTGCCGCGTAATTCCGCTGGCAAGCCTTGCAGTTCAAACTTCAGCACGTTGCCGTCAATCAGCGCCCGGCTGGCTGGCATGTTGCCAGCGACACCCCCAACAATCGGCTTAGGCTGCGCCCTGAAAGCCGCTGCAAACGCTGCAGAATTGATCGCGGTTGAGCCCTTGGTCGGGATGCTCAGTGCAAATTCGCCTTCTTCAGGAATGCATTCTTCCTTACACACCAGCCACTGCGCTTTGAGTTTGATGTCCAAGTTGCTGTTGAGCAGCGACGGCTTGAAGGCCGGTGTGATGGTCAGCGGCACCGCCAGCAGCACCGTGCCTTCGTAGCCAAAATTCGTCAAACTGCCAATTTTGATTTTTTGCGGCGCGGGCCAAGCAATGTCGCCCGCCAGCACGCCCACAGGCAGTGACCATGTCAGCTGCGTGGGCAGGCCAGAATCGCCAGAATTCTTCCAATACGTGTGCCATTTGGGCTGATGCGCCAGCTGCAAACCGATCCAAACGGTATTTGGGGTGATTTTGTCGTCGTTGCTGGCGGTCACACCCTGCGGCGCATGCGCCATCAGTTCGGCGCGGACGCGCTCGGTTGTTACTATTGTTTTAACCTCATTTTTAGAGGTAAATTGGGCATTAGCCGACGTATTTATTAACTGAAGTGCTATTAAATTTATAGCAAACAACAGTTTGACCGACGTTCTTTGAAAAGTTCTGAAATACAACATAGTGAGGTAAGAGGCGTGAAGGGCAGCAAAGTTCAGTCCATCAGTCGCCTAAGCATAGCCACTAATATGCCAAAGTGTCATTTACAGGGTGACATTATGCGATGCTGCGGACCAAGCGGACTGCATAGGCATTATCGCGGTCATTGGTGTCTTGGCTGCCCGTCCCGAATACACATTGCAGGCCTCGCGTCCGCCCGCGTCAACAAGGGTGGACGACCAAAACAAGGCTTCTGCTGCTTGCGGGCAAGGTTGGCAAGCGTCAGTCGCTGTAGCCCACAGCGCAGACAGACCTACCTTCATGTCCGCGTATTGTTGCTCGGTTAGCGTTGAATCTTCCACATCCATCACTGACTTCATCTGTCGATTTTGTGTTCTCATGATAATAGAGGTATGGCCGATTTCACACCTTCACATTGCACAACGACAAATATCGTCCTGTGCACCCTCAACGCCAAATACATCCACGCCTCCTTGGGGTTGCGGTATTTGCTGGCCAACATGGGGGATTTGCAGCCAAAAACAGCGCTCTGCGAGTTCACCATCAACCGTAAAACTGAAGAGCTGGCCGCAGAATTACTGGCCATCAACCCTAAAATCATAGCTTTTGGCGTGTATATCTGGAACGTGGTGCAGACCTGCGCCCTTGTCAAACAGCTCAAAGCGCAACGCCCAGACATCAAAATCGTGCTCGGCGGCCCTGAAGTTAGCCATGAAACTTTAGAACAAGAGATCGTCCACCTGTCAGACCACGTCATCACCGGTTGGGGCGATGTGAGCTTTCCCAAGCTCTGCCAAGCACTGATTCATGGCCCGAAACCGCTGATGAAAGTCATCGCCGGTGAGCAGCCGCCGTTAGCAGAGATTGCCTTGCCCTACGCTTTGTACACCGACGACGATTTGGCGCATCGCCTTTTGTACGTCGAAGCTTCGCGCGGCTGCCCCTTCAAGTGCGAGTTTTGCCTCAGCTCGCTGGACAAAACCGCTTGGGCGTTTGATTTGACGTTGTTTTTAGGCGAATTAGAAACGCTGTACGCGCGTGGCGCACGCAATTTCAAGTTTGTGGACCGCACCTTCAACCTCAAAATCGACACCTCGGTGCGGATTTTGCAGTTCTTTTTAGATAAATTGAGTGAAGTGCAATTCCCCGCCGAGCCGCCTCAAGGGGAATTAGCCCCCACGGGGGGCAGCGCAGCACACGAAGTGGCAAGCGTGGGGGCAAGTCTCTTTGTCCATTTCGAGGTCATCCCAGACCATTTACCGGATCGCCTCAAAGACATGATCGCCCAATTCCCACCCGGCGTGCTGCAGTTTGAGGTCGGCATTCAAAGCTTCAACGTCGAAGTCCAGCAACGCATCTCGCGCCGGCAAGACAACGACAAAACCGTGGCAAATCTGGGCTGGCTGGTCAACGAATCGAATGCGCATTTGCACACCGATTTGATTTTCGGCCTTCCGGGCGAGAGTTTGCAAAGCTTCGGCGAAGGTTTTGATCGTCTGTTCGCCATCAAACCGCATGAAATCCAGCTCGGCATTTTGAAACGCCTGCGCGGCACACCGATAGCAAGGCACACGGTTGAGCACGGCATGGTCTACGACGCGCTGCCGCCGTATCAAATCCAGCAGACCAAGGTGGTGAGTGCGGCAGATATGCAGCGCTTCGCTCGATTGGCACGTTACTGGGACTTGGTGGCTAATTCGGGACGATTCAGTGGTGCGATGGCGTTGTTGCTCAGGGCTGAATCTCCAGCCGCCTCCCCTTTTTGGGCATTCATGGGTTTCAGCGACTGGCTGTGGGAAAGTTCCGCCAAAACCAAGGGCAAAACCAGCGGCATCACGCCAGAAAATTTGGTCGATGCGCTGCACGTCTACCTCATCGATGTTCGCAAATTGGACGTTCAACAAGTCACCCAAACCTTGCTGGCAGACTACATCGCCAGCGGTGCTCGCGCACGGCCTGAGGTGCTGCGCAGTTTGATTCCGAAGCTGCCATTGCCGCAGGTCAAAGCGGGTAAGCTGCTCAGTCAGCGACAAAGTCAGCACACGCAGCATCTTTCGCAGCAACTCAAAAAAAGCAAGGAACTTTACCCATGATCGATGTTGTCGTTTTATTTTTTATCTTCGGATTAACCGCCGGACTTTTGCGCGCAGACCTCAAACTACCCGCCGCACTTTATGAATCTCTATCTTTGGTATTGCTCATAACGATAGGCCTCAAAGGCGGCGAAGGTTTGGCACAACAATCTTTAGGGCCTTTGTTGCCGCAACTTGCAGCGGTCATGTTGTTGGGCGTCGCGCTGACCTTGGTAGCCTACTACGTACTGCATTATGCCGGCCGCATGGGACGCGCCGATGCGGCTTCAACTGCGGCACACTACGGCTCTGTCAGTGTTGCTACTTATGCTGTGGGCAGTAATTGGCTAACCACACGTGGCATTGCGTTCGAGCCGCAATTGGCTATTTTTCTGACGGTGATGGAAATTCCTGCCATCATCATTGGTATTGTCATCGCGCGCGGTATCGGCAGAGAAACACGCTGGAAAATGCTGGCACATGAAAGCTTTTTGGGCAAAGGCGTCACCCTTCTCATTGGCGGCATGGCCATTGGTTGGGCCGCCGGGCCATTGGGGTTGGAGCCGATCAAAAATTTATTTTATGACCTGTTCAAAGGTGCGTTGGCGCTTTTTCTGTTAGAAATGGGGCTGATCGTTGCTCGGCAAACAGCAGAACTTCGCAAGCGTGGCCTCTTTATCGTCATCTTCGGTATTTGTATGCCACTCATTTCTGCCTTGCTTGGCCTAGCATGCGGCATGGCACTGGATCTGTCAGTTGGTGGTACTACTTTGCTGGCCACACTGGCGGCCAGCGCCTCATACATTGCCGTGCCAGCTGCCATGCGCTTGGCGATACCTGAGGCAAACCCTGGCTTATCCTTGGCTGCGGTGCTGGGTGTCACTTTTCCCTTCAATATTTTGCTGGGCATACCGCTTTACTATTGGCTGACCACCAAGTTTTTAGGATGACTAACATGACACAAACGCATCAAAAAAGAACGCTGCTGACAGTTGTTACAGAAGCCGCTATTGAGGAATCTCTCATAAGTGACTTGGATAAACTGGGTGTTGGCGGATATACCGTCACGGATGCGCGTGGCCGAGGCAGTCGCGGCATACGTGACGCAGCCTGGAAGGAAGCTGCAAATATTCGTATAGAAGTGATTTGCAATCGCGTACTTGCAGAATCTGTCGTTAGCTATCTACAAACACACTATTATGCAAACTACGCCATGGTCTCTTTCATACAGGACGTTGAAATTCTGCGCCCTGAAAAATTTTGATGGGTCAAGCATACGTCACCCAATCCGGCAATTCCTCAAAATGCGGCAGCGTGTTGTACGTCACCAGCATGTGGCGCTTGGGGGTGAAGGCGAATTCGGTGACGGAGCAGTTGCGGATACGCAGGTTCAGCTCGATGGTGGTTTCGGGCGTGGTGCCCAGGATGTGACCGACAGCGGTTGAAATCGGGCCGCCGCTGGAGACGATCAAAATGTTTCCAGATTCGTTTTTCCGCACATGGTCAAGTGCATCAACCACGCCTTGCTGAAAATCCATGTAGCTGGGCATGCCGATGGGGCTGACCACGCCGTTCATCCACTGCGTCAGGCCGTCTTTGAGCAAACGGAAATGGTGTCTGTACAACTCTGGTGTATCTGGCTTTTCTAGCTTGCCGGGGTGGATGGTGGCAATAACGGCGTGGCTGTCGTATTCGTTCAAACCGGGCATTTGCAGCGGCTCATGCGCAAAGCCTGCGCCTTTGGCGATGCCTTGCCAGGTTTGCGTGTGGCGTCGCAGCGTGCCCGTGATGACGGCGTCAAACTGCTGGTTTTTTTGTTTGAAGTAGGTGCCCAAACGTTCAGCCTGCTTGTGGCCCAGCTCGCTCAAGTTGTCGTAATCTTCCGCGCCAAACGAAGCCTGGCCGTGGCGTATTAAGTAGAGATGTCCCATACAGACATTGTCAACGCCTCTGCGTATTTACGCAGTCGCAACCATGACACAAACCGTATGGATTAAATTCCGAAGCTTTGCAGTTCGACCACGCCTTTGGGCGTTTTCAAGGTCACCGTGATATTGGCGCCGCCCTCAGACAATGAGACACCCACCAGTCCAATCGCGTCATACGCGGCTTGCAGTTTCTCAGGCGTGGGCGAGGTCACCGCCACGCTTTGCAGCGACACGCCAGAGCGGGGCATGGTGTTTCTGGGGTGCAGACGCAGCGGCTCTGCAGCGTTCGTTTTACCCCATTGAATCAGGCTGGGCAGCGTGCCGTTGAACAAACGCTGGCCATCGTCACGCACGGTGATTTTCCACTCCAAACGGCCTTTGCGGGTCGGACGACTGGCTTCGACGGCTGGTCCGCGGTCTATGCCTTGCGCCTTCAACGCGGCGCGCGCGGCTTGGATATCTTCCGTATTCGCCACAAAATGCAACAAGCGCGGCTCTTTGGCGACGGCGGCTTGCAACGCAGCATCATCCATGTCAAACCAACGGCTGTTTTTAACCTCATTTTTAGTGCTATTTTGGCCACTAGCCGGCGTATTTGTTGCCTGAATCGCTGCTTTTTTAATAGCAATAATCTCAAAATAAGCCAGCGGGTAGCTGGGCGTTGCAATTTTGAACAAGCGGTTATGCGTACCGAATTGTGGGTGGTCGCCACCCGCTTCAGGGGTGATACCCAGCGTCGCTTCGCACCACGCCACACCTTGCTCCAGCGTGTGGGCGACGACGACGATGTGGTCGATTTGTGTTTTCATAACGGTTGGCTCAGCAGGGGGCTGCGATGGTGCAAAAGCACGTGCTTCGCGGTTTGATCGGGCAATAAGCGTCATAAAGTGAGTGTCATGCAGACTTCAGGCTTCTTTGACCATGGCTTCTTTGATCGTATCCGCCAAAGCCTTGATACCAATATTGATTTGCGCCACCGAAGCCGTCACAAAGCTCAAACGCAGGGTGCGCGGGTCGGCATTATCGGCGTAGAAGGGCGAGCCGGGCACGAAAGCGACGTTTTTATCGACGGCTTTGGGCAGCAGCTCAACCGCGCTCATGTCTGCAGGCAGACGCGCCCAGAGGAACATGCCGCCGTCGGGTGAATTCCACGTCACGCTTTTGTCTGGATTGCCGGGAGTCACTGGCATTTCTCGGGCTAGAGCGACCAGCATCGCATCGCGCTGCGATTTGTACAAAGCGCGAATCATCGGAACATGACGTGACAAAAAGTCACCCTGCAACACTTCAGAGGCCACGCGCTGGTTAAAGCTTGGCGTGTGCAAATCGGCGGCTTGCTTGGCTTGTAGCAATTTGGGATAAAGCGCTTTGGGCGCGACTAAAAAGCCTAACCGCAGACCTGGCGCCAGCACCTTGCTGAACGAGCCGTGGTAGACGCAACCATCGGGGTTACGCGCCGTGAGCGGCAGTGGTGGCGGCTGGTCAAACCACAATTCGCCATAGGGGTTGTCTTCAATGATGGGCAGACCTATCTCTTGCGCCGCTGCGCTCAAAGCCGCGCGACGAGCTTCACTCATGGTGCGACCGGTTGGGTTTTGAAAGTTGGGCAACACGTACAAGAAGCGCGCGTCTTTGCCGTCCTTAGAAAATTTGGCTTTGAGGTCTGCAACATCAATGCCTTCGTCGTCGCTTTTCACAGAGACCACTTCGGGCTCCATCGGCGTGAAAGCTTGCAGTGCGCCCAAATAAGTGGGCGTTTCGACCAAGATGCGGCTGCCTTCGTCAATCAAAATCTTGGCGACCAAATCTAAGCATTGCTGCGAACCGGTGGTGATCAACACTTGGTTGGCATCAACCTTCCACGGCAAGCTAGCAGCAACTTGTTCGCGCAGCGGCCCAAAGCCTTCACTGGCCGCATATTGCAGCGCGGCTTTGCCGTCTTCACCCAACACTTTGGCGCATGCTGCGGCGAACTCTGGAATAGGGAAAGTTTGTGGCGACGGCAGGCCACCCGCAAAGCTGATGATGCCGGGTTTGTCCGTCACTTTCAGGATTTCGCGAATCACTGACGGGTTCATTTTTTCGGCGCGTCTGGCCTGTTTCCACTGCATGCTCATGTTATTTTCCAGTTTTATAGTATTTGAATTTTAGATCACAGCTTAAACAAGGGTTGGACGGTAGGACATACAACGATAGTGCCAAAGGAAACGGCGGCGAAGACGGTGAGGGCAGTAGTTGGTCGGTTGTCATTTCGAGCTCCTCAAAGCTGACGTACCCACTGGCATCCTCTTCCCCACAAACACAGTCGCAATCACCGCCAGTCCAAAACCCAGCGTCATGGCATCGATTTTCTCTCCCAACAACGGGATGGCGAACAGCAGGCTCAAGAACGGTTGGACGAGCTGGACTTGGCTGACGCGGACGGCCCCGCCCAAAGCTAAGCCCCGATACCAGGCGAAAAAGCCCAGCCACATGGAGAAAATAGCGACATAGGCAAATGCCCACCAGCTGCTGGTATGGATGGCAGCTAGGTTTGGCGGCAGGTTCAGCCACGTCATGGGAACGGTAATTGGCAATGACAGCACCAAGACCCAGCAAATCACCCGCTCTGCGCCCAAGGATGGCGTTAAGCGCGCGCCGCCGATGTAGCCAAACGAGGCGCTGAGCATGGCGAGGAGCAAAAACACATCGGCGGCGTGCAGGCTGACATGCCCCGTCGCATCTGCTGAACGCAGCACCATAAACGCCAAAACCAGCAGCGAGCCCAACACCGCGCACAGCCAAAACCCGGCGCTGGGCTTTTGGCGAAACCACAATGCGGCAATCACCGCTGTGGTCAGTGGCAGCAAGCCGGTAACGACGGCACCATGCGTGCTGGGTACATCTTGCAAGGCCAAAGACATGAACAAGGGAAAGCCGACCACCACGCCACAGGCGGTGAACGCCAGCAAACCCCACTCGGCTGCGTTTGGCAGCTTCCAAACCATGGTTTTAGCGTTTTTAGGGTCTGATTTATGGTCATTATCTGGCTCTAGCCGGCGACTATATTGCCTAAGCAGATATAAAATTGATAGCAAACCAGCCACTGCTGCGCGGCCAAAGGTGATGAACCAAGGCGTCAACTGGGGGTCTGCAGCCGTGCCGACGGCCAGCTTGGTCAACGGCAGTGTGGCGGCAAAAATCGTGACGCCTAAAAGCCCTAGCCACAGGCCAGTTTTGACGTTTTGGGTTGATATGTGTGCCGAATTCATACTAAAAAGTCGCCATCCAAGCCGCTGTCGCAGCCAACACGGTTGCCATGAAGCGGTTAAACCACGCCAAACGGTGTCCTTGCTGCAGCCACTCGCGCAGCAGCGAGCCCATCGCGGCGTACAGCAAATTGCTCGCAAAGCCGAAAAACAACATGATGGGCAAGAGCAATGCAAAACGATTTGCAGCGTCAGCGCGCCCCGCCATCCAGCCGGCCACCACAGCCAGCGCCAACATCCAAGCCTTGATGTTCAAAAACTGCAGCATCACACCTTGAAAAAATGTGATGCTCAAGCGGGACGCATCAACCGAGCTCAATTGGCTAGCCGTGCCAATTTTGTAAGCCAACCACAGCAAATAGCCCACACCCAGCACCTTGATGCCCAGCCGCAGCGCGGGCATAGCGACCACCAAAGCGCCCACGCCGCCAGCGCACAAGGTAAAAAGCAGCCCCCAGCCGATGGGCACGGCGCAGACAAAAGTCATCGCGCGCTTCAAGCCGTAGTTGGCCGCCAGCGCGGTGGACAGCGTGGTGTTCGGCCCAGGCGTGAAGCTGGCGGCGGTAGTTAAGGCCAATAAGGCGATGAATTCTGAAGTGTTCATTCGGACGTGTTCACATATGTTTTCATGTTAACAATAGTTATTGACACTTTAAGCGATAAAACAATACACTAGGGAAGCTCTGCATAACCCCTCCCGTTCGGGCTGAGCCCTTCGACGGGCTCAGGACAGGCTCTGTCGAAGCCTTCTCTAAGTTATTGATTTATAACGAAAGCATTTCGACAAGCTCAATGCGAACGGACTGATGCAGGTGTTCCCTAGCCATGCAGTACAGCAGGTCAGTTTATTTAAGTGTACTGTCATATTTATCAATACACGAACTCAAGAGAACCCGGCTGGGCGATTGAATTTGCGCGCCTGCAAATGCTGGACACCAAATTGCTCGCCACGCCGAGCGCATCCGCACCCAGCTTGATGCAGCACGGGGCAGATCGGTGAAGTTGGCACTCACCCACGGCTACCTGCTTGCCCCCGGCGCTTTGTTTTAGCCGACCGCCGCCCCAGCACCTTGATGCGCATCAACTTTGCGACCACGCAGAATGCGGAATTTTGGCAAGTCTTTGCCAAAGAAGTAAGTCGTCAAGCGCTATAGGACAAAACCGTGCGTTGAAAACTTGCGCATTAACCTGATATATTGGGCGAAGCACGAGTTTTTGACATCTGTTTGACATCCACAAGGAAGGCACACATGACGCAACACGACTTTCAGCCCGACGATGGCGCGCGTATGGATGAATCCCAATCCATCGACGAGTAACCCAAGCACCACACGCCGCAAGGAGCCACGCTGCGCGATGTGGTGCTGGTGGTTCAAGCCGACGAGGCGCACCACCGCGACATCAACCACGGCTTTGCCAGCACCTTAGCCGGACAAAATTCAGACACATCCACCACCGCGCCCTACCCCGTGCATGCCGACGAGATTCGCATGAAGGCTTGAATTGCTGGCAAGACCACCCCGAAAAAGTTAGTACTCAAAAGCAAGCGCCCAAAAGAAAACGCCTTTAAAGATTTTACAATCTCTAAAGGCGTTCAAGTTTTGTGGTGCGGCTGGCAGGAATTGAACCCACGACCCCTTGGTTCGTAGCCAAGTACTCTATCCAACTGAGCTACAGCCGCACAGCAAATCGATTATACAATGAAAGTGCGCCCTTTTAACGTGCCATGTGCGAACTGACAGGTGTAAGTTACAAATGAAAAGGCCCTTTTACCCCCTATTAAGGCATCAAATATAGCACTATCCAGCGAATTCATTACCCAATAAGCTATTAAAAATATAGCAATTTACACCTACAATCCCAACTCACTGTGCGACCCCAGCCGCACGAGTTGCAGCTGCTCTTCATCTGGCTTGCAATAGATCAACACCAAATCGGGTTTGATATGACCATCGCGATGGTCTTTCCAGTCACCAGATAAGGCATGGTCACGGTACTTTTCAGACAAAGGCTCATCCAAAGCCAATGATTTCACAATGTGTGTGAATTCTTTGGCTAGCATTGCTCGATGCATCCCTTTCGCCTCACGCTTCACGCTTCAAATCACGCTTAAATTGACTGGCTTGGTTAATCGTCCGCATCTAGTACCGCTTGCAACTCATCCAGCGTTACTGGCGTCGTCTTGCCCAAACGCGCTTCCTTCATAGCAGCAATCGTCTTTGCATTGGGTACCAAGACTTCAAAAGGCAAGGCCTTTTCGCTAACAACACGAGTCAACATCATCCGAAAAGCGTCAGACACCGTCAGCCCCATTGCAGCCAGCACAATGGAAGCTTCATCTCTAATGTGCTCATCAATCCGAGCGCGTACAACAGCATTTGCAGACATATATAAATTCCCCAATTTGGGCTACATTGTAGCTCATTTTCGAAATTTTGCACAAACCAACAGCTGCAAAAACCTCAATTTTAGATGAATTCTCGCCTATATCCGGCGTATTCATTGCTTTAACAGCTATGTAATTTATAGCATTTAAATGTCGAAATGTGATATAGCAAGACCTGACCCCATTACTTGTCTTGCCGGGCGATGATGGGCAGATAGCGCAGCAGCACTGCCCTACTCAAATGGATGCAACATTAGTATTTCCTCAGCCTAAAAAAAAACAAAGGCGCCGAAGCGCCATTGCATTAAATATCGTGGGTGATTATGTGCGACAAATTGGGGGACGATATTTTGCGAGCAATGTACCATCTGTGCAAGCCCAAGTAACTGAACCACCACTATATACATTTGAGGTTGTTGCCGTACCGCCTGTGAAAGATGTACCACCCGAACTTGGAACCATAAAAATGGTACCGTTTCCAGCTGCTGTAGTATATGTAATAGTAATTACACCAGTGGCCTCAGCAATTGCCAATGAAGCAACCGCAGCAGTAACAGAAGGTGCAATCCATCCACTGGCGTAATTTTTACCGTTCGCACCATTTTCAGTCACTGCCAATTTCGCAGAACTGGCCAAAACCAAACCCTCGGATACTTTTGCACGGACTGTGTAATCTTGGTAAGCTGGCAAAGCAATCGCCGCCAAAATACCGATGATCGCGACAACGATCATCAACTCGATCAAGGTGAAACCTTGTTGTAGCTTGCGTTTAACTTGGTTCATGTGAAACTCCAATCAAAAAAATAAGTTGAGAAAACGAGACTGAGGTAAATAAAAGACGGCTTAGATTTAACTTTTTAGGATCAAGGTCTTTGCTTCTTCAATCCGCCCCAACTGGGGTCAGAACCTAGACTTTAACTGATAAAAAATGTAGTTAAAAGTAGTAAATTGCATTTAACGTCAAATTGTTACAGATATTTACATTGCGTGCAATTTTTCACATAAATGTTCGAATTATTCACACTTGAAAACTGATTTTTTTACCTGAACACGCTTCTGCAAACTTTAATACTCACATCAATTTGATAGGCATTTGCATCTAAAGTTCACCCTTTTACTTGATACACACAGAGCGCACTTGCTTGAGGTCGGTCAGCCCTTGCATTACCTTGATCATGCCGTCCATTTTCAGGGTGTGCATGCCGCCGGCCACGGCGCTTGCGAAGATGTTGGCGACTCTGGAGCGTTCTTGGATGAGTTTTTTGGTCTCGTCGTCCGCCAGCAAGAGCTCATGCAAGCCCAGCCGGCCTTTGTAGCCCGTTTTGACGCAGCGTGAGCAACCGACAGGGCGGTACATGGTGATGCGGCCGTCTGTGCCGTAGTTTTCAATCCAGCTTTGGTAGAGTTTTTTAGCTTCACCCGGGGCATCGGCCAGCCATGCGGGGGTATGGTGCAGTTCTTCGGCGTATTCGCTGATGAAGGCTTGCAGCTCTGGGCCTGCGGGCGTGTAGGCTTCTTTGCAGACGCACAAGCGTTTGGCCAAACGCTGTGCCAAGACGCCCAAGAGTGCATCGGCAAAGTTAAACGGGTCCATGCCCATGTCTAACAGGCGGGTGATGGACTCAGGCGCTGAATTGGTGTGCAGGGTGGAGAAGACCAAATGCCCGGTCAGCGACGCCTCAACGCCCATGGAGACGGTTTCATGGTCGCGCGACTCGCCGACCATGATGATGTCCGGGTCGGCACGTAAAAATGAGCGCATGAGCATGGCGAAGTCGATACCGGCTTTTTTATTCACCTGCACTTGGCGCAGACCTTTTTGCGTGATCTCAACGGGGTCTTCTGCGGTCCAAATTTTGGTGTCCGGCGTGTTCAAAGTTGCCAAAATGGAGTGCAGGGTGGTGGTTTTACCCGAGCCGGTAGGGCCGCACACGTAAAACAAGCCATAGGGTTTGTGGATGACGCTGAGCAGGCGGTTCATGTTGTGCGGCGTCAAGCCTAGCTGCTCCATCGGTATCGCTTCACCACCAGCCAAGATACGCATGACCACGTCTTCTACGCCACCCGCAGAGGGCAAAGTGGCAACACGCAGCTCAATATCCAAGGGGCCAAACTTTTTAAATCGAATTTTGCCGTCTTGCGGGCGGCGCGTTTCTGAAATATCCAAATCGGACATGATTTTGATGCGCGCCACAATGGCTTGGCGCAGATGACGTGGCGCATCGATGTAGGGCACCAAACTGCCATCGATACGCAGACGCACGCCCACGTTGGCTTTGCCTTGGCCGGGCTCGATATGGATGTCGGAGGCTTTCTTTTGGTAGGCTTCCAAAATCACTTTGTTGACGAATTTGACGACTTCATTGTCAGCCGTCGAGCTGGCCAGGTAATCTTCTTCGCCCTCTTCTTGCATCGGGCGGCTGAGGTTGGCCAGCAAATGGTCGATGTTGCCATCGCCATCAGCATTACCAAAAATCAAATCCAAGGTTTGGTTGAATTCAGACTGCGAAGTGACGACATACCTGAACTTGGTTTCCCTTGGAAACATGTGCTGCACCACGTAGGTGCTGCGCACGTTTTCTGGGTTGATGCACATGACGACCAAGCCGTCGAAGGATTCTTCAAGCGGGATCCAACCTTGCTCCGACAAAAAGTCGCGTTTCAGTGCGCCGTGCAATTTCTCTGTGTTGAAGCGTGCTTTGCTATAGGGCTCGTACGGCACACCAAAAAACAGAGCCAATGTTTGCCCAATTTCTGCAGGCTTAACTTGGTGCTCATCCATCAGCAATTGCTCAATCGTGCCGTCTTTGTCGCCGCGCTTGGCCAAACACTCTTGCAGGACCGCCTTACTCACTGCGCCGGCGTGAACCAGGCCATCGTATTTGCTGGGCTGACCCGCACGGGGGGCAGCGGGTGCTGACGCAGCTGGTTTAGGGGGCGTAGCTGGTGCCGTTTTGGCGGTGGTTGTCATCAGTGCTGTGCCGCCATTTTGTTGAGGACGCTGTATGGCAATGGCCTGTGTTTTAGAAAGCCGAGTACCGGCATCAAGTTGAATTTGCGAGAAAGGTAGACCATTTTTAGTGTTGATTACTTCCAAAACACCTGGCATGGCATCACCGGCCAAGACAGGACCAATTACCATCTGCACACTACGACAACCCGTGGATTTATCGACGGCGTCTGCAAATCTTAGCTCAGGATGGATACTCTGCAAAGACCTTGCATCGTTGACATTTGCAATATGGAGCTGCCTTTTGCTCAACGCCACACATCCAGCCCATCTTTTTGGGCTGATAGGGCGTTTTATTCGGACAGCTGCGGTTACGCCCGTGGTCACTTTTGAGCTGTTGGTAACGCCATCTTCATTGGCAAGGAAGAGTCAAACACACGCTGAGCTGAGAACGTCCCAAGCTGCCAAGCACCAAGTTCTTATGCCTTCATCAAAGCTAACAGCTTGTAACAATTTAGCATCCGAGGTGTCGAGTTGTTGGCATAGACCAGCGCAGTTTTGTATCGTAAACGATGTTATCAACTGTCTGAACGACGCTAATATTGAGAAGTTGAGGGTAGAGTCGCGTGCCCGAGCGCAAAAACCAAAGGCGAAAGCGTTACAGCCATGCGAGCCCAATGATGGTGGTCACAAATTGGTGCTGTTAAGGTCTTCAATGAAGTAATCATTGCCCTCTCACCTGCAAAGCAGCATGCGCCCCACTCAAGCCAAATTATCGACGACGATATCGTTGTATGGACGTCTTCCCAAAGTCATGTGATCTTTGTTGAGGGGGACAACCTGGCTGAGGTTGTCGTCCAGACTGACGATAATTTTTTGCCATGTCACCCTGTTTTACAAATCGATCAATTGTTGTTGAATTGCTCAAATATGAAACGAATTTAGCCTATTCGCGCACCCTTTGGCTACGTTTCTGCAGGTATAAACCGACGCCAAGTACGAAAAGTGCACCAAAAACTGCTGCGCTGTATTCCATAGGCTTCGTTACAGTCAGCCATTGCTTAACAGCAGGATCTGTAATAGCCATTTGACCTGCGATCCACCCCAAGAGCATACCGCCAGCTGTGATGATGTGAGGAAAACGCTCCATCAATCTCAGCACAATTTGGCTACCTGCCACAATGATCGGAATACTTACCAGAAGACCAAAAATGACCAATCCTAGCTGGTGTTGCCCCGCACTTTCAGCCGCGCCGGCTATCGCCAAGACATTGTCCACACTCATCACCAAGTCTGCAACGATCACAATTTTTACAGCGCCCCACAAGCGGTCACTGCTGCTGATATTGCTATGCGCATCGTCATCTTGGGGCATCAGCAACTTGATACCAATCCAAACCAACAGTATGGCACCCACTAATTTTAAATAGGGAACCGTGAGCAATGTCAGCGCAAAAGCAATCAAAATGACGCGCAATACGATAGCGCCTACCGTCCCCCAAATAATGCCCCATTTGCGCTGCGCAGGAGGCAACCCTCTACACGCCAAAGCAATAACAACGGCGTTGTCGCCGCCAAGCAAAATATCAATAAGAATAACCTGCCCGACGGCAACCCAAAATTCGGGGCTAGCTAGTGCTTCCATTTAAGTGTCAACTTTGTAAATTTAAGAAAGGCCCCGAGTGTAACTGATCGGCTCAGAGCATAGCTTTGAGCAACTTTGCCATTTCTGATGGGTTGCGCGTGATTTTAAAACCACACTCTTCCATCACAGCCAATTTTGCATCAGCCGTATCCGCACCGCCTGAAATCAAAGCGCCGGCATGCCCCATGCGCTTGCCTGCTGGCGCAGTCACACCAGCGATGAAGCCGACGATAGGCTTTTTCATGTTGTCTTTGCACCAACGCGCTGCTTCTGCTTCGTCTGGGCCACCAATTTCACCGATCATGATGACAGCGTCGGTATCTGGATCATCATTGAAAGCCTTCATCACGTCGATGTGCTTCAAGCCATTGATCGGGTCGCCACCAATGCCGACCGCACTGGATTGGCCTAGGCCGATTTCGGTCAACTGCGCCACGGCTTCATAGGTCAAGGTGCCAGAGCGGCTGACCACGCCAATGCGACCTTTGCGGTGAATATGGCCTGGCATGATGCCGATTTTGATCTCATCTGGCGTGATCAAACCCGGGCAATTGGGGCCGAGCAACAAGGTTTTTTTGCCGCCAGCGGCTTCTTTAGCGCGCATGCGGTTGCGAATTTCCAACATGTCGCGAACAGGGATGCCTTCGGTGATACAAATCGCCAAATCCAAGTCCGCTTCAACGGCTTCCCAAATGGCAGCGGCTGCGCCTGCTGGTGGCACGTAAATCACAGATACGGTTGCACCCGTTGCGCCAGCCGCTTCTTTAACAGTCGCGTAGATTGGGATGTTAAAAATGGATTCGCCAGCCTTCTTAGGATTCACGCCTGCGACAAAGCATTCTTTGCCGTTGGCATATTCTTGGCATTTTTCTGTATGAAATTGACCTGTTTTACCTGTGATACCTTGGGTAATAACGCGTGTGTTTTTATTGATGTAGATTGACATATTCGTTCCTATTCGTTCTGCGCTATGTGTTCTATTTACTTCAAAGCCGCGACGACTTTTTCGGCAGCTTCCGCCATCGAATCCGCGCTGATGATTGGCAAACCTGATTCGGCCAACATCTTCTTACCCAGCTCTTCGTTCGTACCCTTCATGCGCACCACCAGTGGCACACTCAAATTGGTGGCGCGGCAAGCGGTGATCACGCCCGTGGCAATGGTGTCGCACTTCATGATGCCGCCGAAGATATTGACCATGATGGCCTTCACTTTCGGGTTTTTCAGCATGATTTTGAAAGCTTCAGTGACTTTCTCTGGGGTGGCACCGCCGCCCACGTCCAAGAAGTTGGCGGGCTCGGCACCATACAGCTTGATGGTGTCCATCGTCGCCATCGCCAAGCCTGCGCCGTTGACCAAGCAACCAATGTTGCCGTCTAAGCTGATGTAGGCCAAGTCAAACTTGCTGGCTTCGACTTCGGCTGGGTCTTCTTCGTCCAAATCGCGCAGGGCGACGATTTCTGGGTGGCGGTACAACGCATTGGCGTCAAAGTTGAACTTAGCGTCCAAAGCTTTGATGCCGCCATTGCCTTCGAGCACCAAGGGGTTGATTTCAACCAAAGACGCATCGGTCTCCATGTAGCACTTGTAAAGCTTTTGCAGCACATCGACGCACTGCGCTGTTGAACCTGCTGGCACGCCAATACTGTCAGACAAATGCTTGGCTTGCGCGTCGGTCAAACCCAAAGCTGGATCGACGATTTCGGTGATGATTTTTTCGGGTGACACTTCAGCCACATGCTCAATGTCCATACCGCCTTCAGACGAGACGATGAACGCAACGCGTTGCGTAGCACGGTCTGTCACAGCAGAGACATAATATTCATGCTTGATATCAGCGCCGTCTTCGATGAACAAACGGCGTACTTTTTGACCCATCGCGCCGGTTTGGTGCGTGACCAACTGCATGCCCAAAATTTCACCGGAGATTTTTTTGACCTCTTCAATCGAGCGCGCCAGCTTCACGCCGCCGCCTTTGCCGCGTCCACCCGCGTGAATTTGCGCTTTGACCACCCACACTGGGCCGCCCAATTTTTGCGCAGCTTCAACCGCTTCTTGCACTGTGAAGGCGGGAATACCGCGTGGCACTGGAATGCCGAATTGACGTAATAGCTCTTTGCCTTGGTACTCGTGAATTTTCATGAGGCTCTCTCAAAAAATGGACAACAATGTGACGGTTTACACCCGACGAACAGCGATAATCGCTACCCGCTTGGCACGGAATTTTCAAGACGGACTGTAACATGCTGCATTGCACAAAAATGCGAGTTACCTTACAGTAACCAAAATCGAAGCGTAGCTGCCTCTGTGCAATCGCTTTCGTGGCAAATAATTATTAATACATTTTTAGAATATAGATATGACAAAAATTTATAAAGTATTCATCGATGGTGAAGCTGGCACCACTGGCCTGCAAATTCGCGAGCGCTTGGCGACCATGCCAGCCATCCAGATGCTCAGCATCGCCCCTGAACTGCGCAAAGATGCCGCCGCCAAGCGTGATTTGATGGCGCAGGCCGATGTGGTTGTTTTATGTCTGCACGACGATGCAGCGCGTGAATCTGTCGCCATGATTGACACTTTTTCTGGCAACCAACCAAAAATCATCGACTCTTCCACCGCCCACCGCGTCTCACCGGGCTGGGTGTACGGCTTTCCTGAGTTGAACGCTGCCCAAAGTGCCTTGGTCGCCGTCTCCCGCCGCGTCGCCAACCCTGGCTGCTACGCCACCGGCGCGATTGCGCTGATTCGTCCTTTGGTAGAGGCTGGATGGCTTCCTAAAGACTACGCTTTGAGCATTCCCGCCGTCAGCGGCTACTCCGGTGGTGGCCGCAGCATGATGGAAGCCTACCAACAGGGCGAAGCACCGGCGTTTGAGCTCTACGCGCTGGGTTTGGGGCACAAGCACATTGCCGAAATCATGCACTACGGTGGTTTGACGACCCGTCCATTGTTTGTGCCGTCCGTTGGTAACTTTGCGCAGGGCATGTTGGTGCAGCTGCCTTTGCATTTGGACAGTTTGCCTGGCAAGCCATCCGTTGAAGACTTGCACGCGGCTTTGACCAAGCACTATGCAGCGTCGAATGGGGCGGATTCATGGGTTTCCGTTGTGCCGACGGCGGATGTGGCCAAGCTGGATGCGTTGGCGTTGAACAACACCAACAAGATGGAGTTGCGGGTGTTTGGCAATGAAACGTATCGCCAAGCTGTGCTGGTAGCGCGTTTGGACAATTTGGGCAAGGGCGCTAGCGGGGCGGCGGTGCAGAATTTGAAGTTGATGCTTGGGATTTGATGTTGCCACAAATAAGATAGCAACTTAGGCAATAAATACGCCGGCTAGAGTCATATTTAAGCCTTATTTTTGAGGGGTTTAACGATTTTAATCGTCAAATTCTTCAAAAACCCCAGAAATCACTTTCCGAATCGCCTCTGAGCCAAAACCCCGGCTCATTAAAAACCGCATTTGCTTGCCGCGTTCGGAGGCGTTTTCAGGCGCATTTCCGAATTTCTTGCGCCAAACCTCTCTTGCCCGCTCGACCTCGGTGCTTTTCAGCACATCCACCGCTTCCAGCACCGCGCCGGCATCCAAGCCCTTGCTTTGCAGCTCTTGCTTGATACGGGCGGCGCCCAGTTTGGCGCTGCGGCGGTGTAGCACGGAGTCGACAACGCGCTGCTCGTTGATGAAGTCTTTGGCTTGCAGCTCGTCCAGAGCCTTAGCCAGCTCACCGGGGCTGGTTTCGAACGGGGTGAGCTTCTTCACCAGCTCAGCGCGAGAGTATTCGCGAGCGCTCAAAAGCCGCAGGGCGCGGCCTTTGAGGGACAATGTGAAGCCATCAATCACGGCTCTTTTTCGGCTTTTTCTCTTCGGCGGGCGTGCCCGACATGCCTGAGGCGACGTTGGATGCACCTGCAATCAAAGGGATACCTAGCGATTCACGCACTTTGTTTTCGATTTCAACAGCCAAATCTGGGTTTTCACGCAGGAATTCACGGGAGTTGTCACGGCCTTGGCCGATTTTTTCGCCTTTGAACGCGTACCAAGCGCCCGATTTTTCGACGACGCCGGCGGTGACGCCCAAGTCAATCACCTCGCCCAGCCGGCTGATGCCAGCGCCGAACAAAATATCGAATTCAGCGGTTTTGAAGGGCGGTGCGACCTTGTTTTTGACCACTTTGACGCGGGTTTCGTTGCCAATCGCGTCGTCGCCCTTCTTGATGGTGCCAATGCGGCGGATGTCCAAGCGCACCGAGGCGTAAAACTTCAACGCATTACCGCCTGTGGTCGTCTCTGGGCTGCCGAACATGACGCCGATTTTCATGCGGATTTGGTTGATGAAAATGACCATGCAATTGGCCTTTTTGATGTGCGCGGTCAGCTTGCGCAGCGCTTGGCTCATCAAGCGGGCTTGCAGACCCGGCAGGCTGTCGCCCATTTCGCCTTCCAGCTCGGCTTTGGGGGTCAAGGCGGCCACAGAGTCGATCACGATCAAATCGACCGCGCCGGAGCGGACCAGGCTGTCGACAATTTCCAGCGCCTGCTCGCCGGTGTCGGGCTGGCTGATCAGCATGTCTTGCAGATTCACGCCCAGGTTTTGCGCATATTGGGTGTCCAAAGCGTGCTCGGCGTCGACAAACGCGCAGGTGCCGCCGAGTTTTTGCATTTCGGCGATGACTTGCAGGGTCAAGGTGGTTTTGCCTGAGGATTCTGGACCGTAGATTTCAATCACGCGGCCACGGGGCAGGCCGCCTACGCCCAAGGCAATATCCAAGCCTAAAGAGCCGGTAGAGACGACTTGAATGTCCTCAATCACCTCGCCTTCGCCCAGGCGCATGATGGTGCCTTTGCCGAATTGCTTCTCGATTTGGGCGAGTGCAGCCTGTAGCGCTTTGGCTTTTTCAGCGCTGGCGGCTGTGTTTTGTGCGGATGTTGCGGGGGTTGCTTTAACGGCCATGTCCATGGTACTTTCCTTTTAAAATCAATCAGTTACTGAAATTTATTGCACTTTTTATCAGCATCATGACGCTTAAAACTGGATGCTTGAACAGTAGTTTACCTCAGCTATTAAATTAAATACGTAATTTTTTAGTCAGTTTAGTTGACTAAATATTTTCAGCTGATTTATGATGCGCAATGGCTAAAAAAAACACGTTTATTGCAACACATTTAGGCTGGCGGCAAACGCATTTGGGGCGTCTGCTGGGGCATGCGCTGCGGCGGTTTGACGAGCGGGTGTTGACGTTGATGGCGCACAACATGGACGTGCCGCTGGCGCTGTCGAATTTGGCAGCGCGTGGGCAAGTGACTGCGGCGCATGTGCACATCACGCGGCATTTGCCGCTGGAGGGCGCGCGCTTGTCTGATTTGGCGGCCAGCGCTGGCGTCACCAAGCAGGCGATGGGGGATTTGGTGACGCAGTGCGAGGCTTGGGGCTTGGTGACGCGGTCGTTAGATGGCGTTGACAAACGGGCGCGGAAGGTGCTGTTTACGGCTACGGGGTTGGATTGGCTGGCGGCGTTTGAGCGGGCTGTTTCTCAAGCTGAGGCGGAATTCAAAGAAGCTGTGGGGACGGATGTGGCTTTGGTTGTTTCTATGGGGTTGGAGGCTTACTCTTCTGGATATTGATCTGTTTTCCCCACTCTCCCCCAACCCCTCTCGCCCCGCCGGGCGAAAGGGGCGTTTTCATTTGATGGTTTGAGAATGGCTAGGCTTCTACAGCTAGTCACTTTTGCTTAGTCGTTATGATTGCGCGTCTTGTTATTTTTGAGCATTATTTTCTTCATGTCTTCTTCTCCCTCTTCTTCTGGATTAAATCTCGCGCAGCAAGAAGCGGTGAACTACATGCATGGGCCTTGTCTGGTGTTGGCGGGGGCGGGGTCCGGGAAGACGCGGGTGATCACGCACAAGATCGGGCGGCTGATTCAGAGTGGCATGGCGGGGAAGAACATTGCGGCTATCACCTTTACCAACAAAGCCGCTGCCGAGATGCGTGAACGGGCGCGGCAGCTGATTGGCAGAGCAGCTAAAGATGTGGTGATATGCACCTTCCACGCGCTGGGCGTGCGTATGCTGCGGCAGGACGGCGCGGCGCTGGGCTTGAAACCGCAATTTTCCATTTTGGACACGGACGATATCACCAGCATTTTGAAAGACGCGGGGGGTAGCGTGGATGTGGCCACGGCGCGCTCGTGGCAGTGGGTCATCAGCGGCTGGAAAAGCGCGGGGTTGAACGCGGAAATGGCGCTACTGCAAGCCAAAGACGACAACGAACGCATCATCGCCAAAGTGATGGCGAGTTATGAAGAGCGGTTGAGCGCTTTTCAAGCGGTGGATTTTGACGATTTGATTGGTTTGCCACTCAAATTGTTGCAAAACCATGAGGACGTGCGGCAGAAATGGCAAGCGCAGATGGGGCATGTGCTGGTGGACGAATACCAAGACACGAATGCCACGCAGTACGAGGTGCTGAAACATTTGGTCGGCGACAAAGCGCGCTTCACCGCTGTCGGTGACGATGACCAATCGATCTACGGCTGGCGCGGTGCGACGCTGGACAATTTGCGCAAGTTGCCGGTGGATTTCCCGAATCTCAAGGTCATCACCTTGGAACAAAATTACCGCTCGACCAGTGCGATTTTGCGGGCAGCCAACAACGTCATCGGCCCCAACCCCAAGCTCTTTCCGAAAAACCTGTGGAGCGATTTGGGCGAGGGCGAGCCGGTGCGGGTGGTGGATGCGGATACCGAAGAACACGAAGCGGAGCGGGCCGTCGCAAGGATTCAGTCGCTGCGTTCGGGGATGACAGTGTTAGCGGCGGCGGGCGACCATGCCGCAGCGCAGAGCCGCCTCCAGCAAGGCACGCCACCCCTGGGGGGCAGCGCAGCACACGAAGTGGCAAGCGTGGGGGCAGGCGTTCAGCAGTACAGAGAGCTGAAAGATTTTGCGATTTTGTACCGCGCCAACCACCAAGCAAAAACCTTTGAGAAGGCGCTGCGCAAGGCGCAAATTCCGTACAAAGTCTCGGGTGGACAAAGCTTCTTTGACCGCGCCGAGATCAAAGACCTGTGCGCCTGGTTTCGATTGTGGGTGAACAATGACGACGACCCGGCTTTCTTGCGCGCCATCACCACCCCAAAGCGCGGCATTGGCCACCAAACGCTGCAGCAATTGGGCAGTTTTGCCAGCAGCTACAAGGTCAGTCTGTTTGAAGGGCTGTTTTTATCCTCGCTCAACGCTGTCGTCAGCACCCGCGCTGTGGGCAGCTTGCATGAGTTTGGCCGCTACATCAACGACCTGGAATACCGAGCCAGCCAGACAAAGGGCGTGGAAGATTGTGCGCAATTCTTAAAAGATTGGTTGCTTGAAATCGGCTACGAGAAGCATTTGTACGATGGCGAAGACTCTGAAACACTGGCCGCAGCACGTTGGACCAATGTGCTGGATTTTTGCGATTGGATGTCCAAACGCTGCGGTGGTGAGATTGACGACGCGGCGGGCGTGGGCATAGCGAGCGAGAAGAAAAGCTTGTTGGAAGTAGCGCAGACCATCGCTCTGCTGTCGACCATCAGTGAGCGGGAGAAAGACCAAAATGTCGTCACCCTTTCCACCCTGCACGCCGCCAAAGGGCTGGAGTGGCCGCATGTGATGCTGGTAGGTGTGACCGAGGGCATGCTGCCGTTCAAATTGGAAGACAAGAAAAAGGGCGGGACATCGGCAGGCGGTCTAGGTGGTTCGTCCATAGAACACGAATCCGCCAATGACGACATCGCCACCCGACTGCAGGAAGAACGCCGCCTGATGTATGTGGGTATCACGCGCGCCCAGCGCAGCTTGGCGGTGAGCTGGACCAAACGCCGCAAAAAAGGCCGCGAAATGATCACCGCTCAACCCAGCCGCTTTATTGCCGAGATGGGTTTGGACAAAACAACGGTAAAAGAAGACCCGCGTGAAAAACTGAAGGCGCTGAGAGCTGAGTTTGCCAAAAAGGCATTG
>CANKRG010000017.1 GCA_947485165.1 Comamonadaceae bacterium | reverse complement strand
AGAAATGATATATTTTTAATAGCTGCTTAGGTAATAAATACGCCGGCTAGGTGCTGGAATACTGGTTATTTATTGAAGGTTTTAACGTCGAAGCTAACCGGCCCGGAACAGCGGGACGGTATTTGTGCTAGCGTTTTTGCTAGCGCAAATGCCGGCACGCTGTGTAGGGTCCGGTTGAGCGACCTGTTAGGCATCACCGGATTCTTACCTACCGATTGAGTTACTGCTCGGGTGCTACTAGTTTAGTTCCGTCAGTAAAGATTACGACCTTGGGCTCCCAAATGGCCCTGTATTTATCGTCAGTTAGTTCTGCCAGCTTTCTGTCCTCATTGCTGCCCATTGCGAATTTCACCGATCGTGACCCCGTCCATGTTATAGACTCGCCTGCCTTTATGGTCTTATCGTTAGAAATTGCGAATCCGGATATTTCGTCTCCGAATAGGTCCTTCACTGAAATGTAGCCTTTAACGCCAGCTATGTCCTTTGTCGAGTTATTCTTATATCCGAATGTCACCTGAAGGTTTTCGTCCATAAGCATGCCGCTCATTCCCCGTTCTTCTTTGACCGCCTTGGATACCAGAGTTACGGTAACTGCTTCCCGCATGGTTTTCATTGCAACTTCGCGCTCAGCGCGCAATTTTTCCTTCAGCGCCGCTTCCTTTGCCTCTTCGACTGCACGATCTGCCTTGAACTTCCGCTGATCTTCAATAGCCTTGCCGACTGTCATTCCATCGGGAATGCCTGGTCCTTCCTTCCCTCCGAACATGGCACCCAGCTTTGCTCCAAATGTGTTTCGCATGACGTAGCCGGCAAATAATTCTCGCTCTTCGGTTGTCAATTTTTCTAGTGCTGGCTTTACCGCTTCCATTGCAGCCAGATCCTTTGGAACTGGGGTGTCTTTTGGTCCCGAGCAAGCGGCAACTGCAAGCGCTACGAAGAATGACAGAATCAGGCGTGACATAGTTTCTCCCGGTGATATTTGGTTATTCGATGCTGGCGACGCGAAAAGCGCGCGTTTGTGATGCCTAACGTAATGTGTACCGCAAAACTTGCAACATAATCTGGGGACTGCAACATAATCTGGTCATCTTAAACTCCTGAGAATGGCTTGTTAATTGGATTGCGTGCTGGATCACTGTTAATTTATGCAGGTATAAAAATTACCATCAAACCCCGCACACCTGTTTTGCAATCAGTTCGCTTACTGGCTCAAGTAAGAGAGCGGATTCGCTACCTTCACTATAGCTTAAGAGCGGAGAAAACTTAGCTACATTGGGTTAAATTTTTTGTGTACGGCTAGTTCTTTGGATCAAACGGATCAACCACCTGCACTCCACAGCCCACAAAATCGCGCACATTGCGTGTCGCAATAATCAGTTGGTGTTCTTGCGCTGTGGCTGCGATCAGCATATCTGGGGCGCTGCGGGTGATGCCTTGAGCTTGTAGTTGACCACGCAATACACCCGCACGTTGTGCAATAGATTCGGTGATGGGGTAAACGGTGTGCAGGCTTTGCACGACGGCATTGAATAAATGAAGTTTGCCTGCATTGGGTTGCCATGCAAGTCCGAAATGCGCTTCTTCGATGGTGACGGCGGAAATGGCGATGAGTTCGACAGATTGCAGCCATTGCAAAACCTGTGCGTGCGGGGATTTTTTGATCAGCTCGCTAATGACGTTGGTGTCTGCCAAATAAATACTGTGTGCCATGTGCGCTGCTTATTCAGAATCGGCAAAGCTATTCGTGCGTGACCATGCCGTAGCGCGTGAGGTGCTCTCGTTGAGACTTGGAATGCCCACATTATCTACTGGTGGGTAGGTGTTGCGTAAGGCTATCAAGGTGCTGTAGTAACTGCCTGCAGTGTGTGCGGTTAACTGCGTGCGCTTGAAATAATCTGCAGACACTAGTACAGCCACGGGTGTGTTGCGCTTGGTAATCACCTGTGGTGTGCTTTGGGCTGAGTCAATCAATGCAGAGAGTTGCTGGCGGGATTGGGCGATTGAAATGGACATAATTCACCTTTAATGTACATTTGAATTGTACATCAGACATTGATTGTGTGCAATTTCAGTAAACCTTTTCAAGCATGAAGCATCCCGTCATCGCCTCGGTAGGTGAATTAAGTGACTAAATGGGGGGGTGAAAATTACAATTTTTGCTATATTTAAAATATCATATTAGTTAATAAATACGTTGTCTAGGGAACACCTGCATAAGTCCGTTCGCATTGAGCTTGTCGAAATGCTTTCGTTATAAATCAATAACTTAGAGAAGGCTTCGACAGGCTCAGCCCGAACGGGAAGGGTTATGCAGAGCTTCCCTAGCGTATCATTAGCACTTTAATTTTGGTCGCTTCTGAGATATCCAGCCAAGCGCGGTCAGAGGTGACGACGCAGCCTTGCATCAGCTGAGTGAGCGCCACACAGGCGCGATCACCCAGCGATAAACCAGCAGTACGCGTGATTTTCCGGATTTGGGCGCTTTGTATGGACTGCTTGGTGTTGAAATCAATGATGTCGATTTGCAGCTGGCGTGCAATGCGCGGGAACTCTTCTGGTGGCAAGCCATAGTCAATTAGTTTGCTGCCCACTTCTGCCATGTTCACGCTGCTGATGGCGCACGCTTCGCTGTCCAAGAGTTCTTGAACATAGTCGCAACCCGGTTCTCCACGCAAGATAGCTAAAATCGCTGACGAATCCATGACGTGAATCATTCTCCAGCGTCCTCGCGTTTGGCCTCTAAGCGGCGCTCTGCTATCAACTCATCTATCAATGAAACACCTTCTGGAACATTCAAATGTTTTGCAAGATACGCGCGCAAATTGGCGTAGTGCTGCGATGACGGCGTTAACACCAAACTGCCGTTTTTGATTTCGACGAAAATCTTGCTGTTGGGCTTAAAACCAAGTTCTTCACGCAGAGCGGCAGGTATCAATACACGCCCATTTTCAGACATAGCTAAGGAAGTCATCATGTCACTCCTTTCAAATAGACAATTTCTGTAATTCTGTCATAATTTATAAAAATGTCAATTTATACAATAAAGTCAAATCATGCTTGCTAAACGAATCATCCCCTGTCTGGACGTCACCGGCGGCCGCGTCGTCAAAGGCGTTAATTTCCTGGAATTGCGCGATGCTGGCGATCCGGTCGAGATTGCCGCCCGATACAACGCGCAGGGCGCGGACGAGCTGACTTTCCTTGATATCACCGCCACCAGTGACGCGCGGGACATGATTTTTCACATCATCGAAGCCGTGGCTTCGCAGGTGTTCATCCCCTTGACCGTGGGCGGCGGCGTGCGTACGGTGGACGATGTGCGGCGTTTGCTCAATGCTGGCGCAGACAAAACCAGCTTCAATTCAGCCGCCATTGCCAACCCCGACGTGATTGCCGATGCTTCGGCCAAATACGGTGCCCAGTGCATTGTGGTGGCGATTGACGCGAAACGGCGTTCTGCCGAAGATGCCAAACGTGTCGTCAACGGTGTTGAAATCGGTGCAGGTTGGGATGTTTACAGCCACGGCGGGCGCAAAAACACGGGTTTGGACGTGGTGACTTGGGCCAAAGCGATGGCTGAGCGCGGCGCAGGCGAGATTTTACTCACCAGCATGGACCGTGATGGCACGAAATCAGGTTTTGATCTGGCGCTGACACGCGCTGTCAGCGACGCCGTCAGCGTGCCGGTGATTGCCTCTGGCGGTGTCGGAAATTTGGATGATTTAGCCAATGGCATTGTTCTGGGTGGCGCAGATGCGGTCTTGGCTGCCAGTATTTTTCATTATGGTGAATACACCGTCGGACAAGCCAAGCAGCGCATGGCTGAGCGCGGGATTCCTGTGCGCCTTTAGTCTGCTTGGATTGGGCGTTGATTTAATTACCTACAATCACCCCATGCAACAAGCCAAAAACTGGATCGACGAAGTGAAATGGGACGCCCAAGGGCTGGTTCCCGTGATCGCGCAAGAAATAGGCAGCAATGATGTGCTGATGTTCGCCTGGATGAACCGCGAAGCGTTACAAAAGACGGCGGACCTGGGGCGGGCGGTATATTTCAGCCGATCACGCAATAAATTGTGGTTCAAAGGCGAAGAGTCTGGCCACATCCAAACGGTACATGAGCTGCGACTGGATTGTGACAACGATGTGCTGCTCATGAAAGTTACCCAAACCGGTCACACGCCGGGATTGGCCTGTCATACAGGTAGGCACAGCTGTTTTTTCAGTCTTTACAAGGATGGCGCGTGGATAATCACCGAGCCGGTCTTGAAAGACCCCACAACCATCTATAAATAAGTAACATAAATTAGCTAAACCCATGACATCGAACGATTCTTTAGACCAACTCGCCCGTGTGCTCGAATCGCGCAAAGGGGGCGACCCTGAAAGTAGCTATACCGCACGTTTGCTGCACAAAGGGCCAGATGCGTTTTTGAAAAAAATTGGTGAAGAAGCGACAGAACTGGTCATGGCCTGCAAAGATGCCGACTATGGCGCTGACAAGTCAAAAATTATCAGTGAAACTGCGGATTTGTGGTTTCACAGCATGGTGGCGCTGGCGCATTATGGTTTGTCGCCGCAAGATGTCATCGCCGAGCTGGACAAGCGCGTTGGTACCAGCGGGTTAGAGGAAAAAGCCTCGCGAAAAGCGCAAGACCGAGAGCTGAATGAATCTAAAGGAGTTAAACCATGAGCGATCTAGATGACGTGATTGATGTCAATGCAAAAAGTGCTGGAGTGGATGGCAAAAAAGCCGAGCAACTCAAAACGGTGGGTTGGGTCAGCTATTTGCTGCATTTGATCGTCGCTGTTGCTGCGGTGCTGCCAGGTGCCAACGTGGGCGGCATGGTGGCGATGAACAACAGCCAAGCTATTGGGCAATAAGTTTTTAAAAGCAGACGACACATGACACACGACCCCGACTGTCTTTTTTGTAAAATCATTGAAGGCAAAATCCCTTCGCGCAAGGTGTACGAGGATGACGATATTTTTGTCTTTCACGACATCCACCCATGGGCACCCGTGCATTTTTTGATGGTGCCGAAAAAACATATCGCCTCGTTGGCGCAAGTGGATGCAACGCATACTGATTTATTGGGTCGGATGATGGTGCTGGCACCACGGCTGGCTTTGCAAGAAGGATGCAAGCCCTATCCTGAAGGTGGCTTTCGGATTGTGGCCAACACAGGCGCCGAGGGCGGGCAAGAGGTGCATCACATGCATTGGCATGTCATGGGCGGGCCAAGGCCTTGGCTGCGTGGTTAACGGTCGTTTTGTATTTCAGCGCTTAGAATCGAAGCATTGAGATAGTTGGTTTTGGTTTTAAATGGGTCTAGATTCGTTTAATAGTCTCAGTAAATAATTTTAGGAGTTCATCATGGGTTCATTTTCAATTTGGCATTGGTTGATCGTTTTGTTGATCGTCGTCATGGTATTTGGCACTAAAAAGCTGAAAAACATGGGCGGTGATTTAGGCGGTGCGGTTAAGGGTTTTAAAGACGGCATGAAAGACGGCGCTGCAAGTGCAGACGACAAGCCAGCGGCTCAGGTGACGAGTGCTGCAGCTGCTGATGCTGCCAAAAACACCATCGACGTTGAAGCCAAAAACAAGCTTTAATTCGTGATCGATCTTGGTATATCAAAAATAGCGCTGATTGGCGCGGTGGCGTTGATCGTCATCGGGCCAGAAAAGCTGCCTCGTGTTGCACGTACGATTGGTACTTTGCTGGGTAAAGCGCAGCGTTATATTGCAGATGTCAAAGCCGAGGTGAGTAAGTCTATTGAGCTGGATGAGCTCAAGAAGATGAAAGACACCATGCAAGAGGCTGCCAGTGATGTCGAAAATACGATACACACAGGCGTCACAGACTTTGAAAAAGACTGGCAAGCTGCAACGAGCGAAGCTAGTTCTTCTAGTTCAGAGTCTGCACTCAGCTCCTACAAAAGTTACCCGACGTATTCGCACCCCAAGAAAAAATGGCGCGTCAAACAAGGTGCTGTGCCAAATTGGTACAAAGCACGTACGGGCGTTCGCACCAAGGCCATGTCTGGTGCGGCACGTGTTGCCAAGTTTCGCCCAGTGAGACTGGCTTAAATTCATACAATCAATTTGTCATCTAGGTTTGTCGCATCGGCAAATTGAAACCGACTAGCATAAAACCCATGGCAGACGACACAAGCAAAGCAAGCGAAAAAGTAGACGAACTAGCGGGTACAGAGCAACCTTTTGTGCAGCATTTGGTAGAGCTGCGCGATAGGATGATCAAAATCGTGATAGCTATTGGTGTCGTTGCTATTGGCTTGGCGATATATCCAGGCCCTGGGGCTTTGTACGACATTTTGGCTGCACCCTTGGTGGCTAATCTGCCACAAGGCGCTACGCTGATTGCTACCTCGGTGATATCTCCTTTTTTAGTGCCATTGAAGATTTTAATGATGGCTGCATTCTTAATCGCTCTGCCTGTGATTTTGTGGCAAGTCTGGTCCTTCGTCGCCCCAGGTTTGTACATGCACGAGAAAAAGCTGGTGCTGCCGCTGGTCATCTCAAGCACTGTGTTGTTTTTTATTGGCGTGTTGTTCTGTTATTACTTTGTTTTTGGTCAAGTTTTCAAATTTATCCAAAGTTTTGCACCCAAAAGCATCACCGCAGCGCCTGATATTGAGGCGTACTTGGGCTTCGTGCTCAGCATGTTTTTGGCCTTTGGTATGGCGTTTGAAGTACCTATTGTCGTCATCGTGTTGGCACGCATGGGCATGGTGACCATTCAGCAGCTGAAAGATTTCCGTGGCTATTTTGTGGTGCTGGCCTTCATCATCGCCGCCATCGTCACACCGCCTGATGTGGTGTCGCAACTGGCGTTGGCGATTCCCATGTGTTTGCTTTACGAAATCGGTATTTGGGCAGCGCAGATCTTTATCAAGCACACACAAGCGCCAGTCGACCCTATCGAGCCGACGTAAGCTACAAAAAGTAGCGGGGCTTGGCGGCATTCTGGCTACAATAGTGTCTTGATTGACGTTTACGTAAACGTCAACTGCTGAATTAGCGATCGAATACGCCATCGGAGACACGCCATGAACCTGCCCGGACTCAACTTTCAACTCGGTGAAGACATCGACGCCTTGCGCGACGCGGTGCGAGAGTTCGCCCAAGCTGAGATAGCCCCCCGCGCGGCGGACATCGACAGCAGCGATCAATTCCCCATGGATTTGTGGCGAAAAATGGGCGATTTGGGTGTGTTGGGCATCACCGTGTCTGAGGAATACGGCGGTGCCAACATGGGTTATTTGGCGCACATGATTGCGATGGAAGAAATCAGCCGCGCTTCTGCTTCGGTCGGTTTGAGCTATGGTGCGCATAGCAACTTGTGCGTGAATCAAATCAAGCGCAACGGTACCGAAGCACAACGCCAAAAATACCTGCCCAAACTGATCAGCGGTGAGCATGTGGGTGCTTTAGCCATGAGCGAGCCTGGTGCAGGCAGTGATGTCATCAGTATGAAGCTCAAAGCAGAGGATAAAGGCGGCTATTACCTGCTCAACGGCAGCAAAATGTGGATCACCAACGGCCCCGATGCGGATACTTTGGTGGTTTACGCCAAAACCGAACCTGAACTGGGTGCGCGTGGTGTGACGGCTTTTTTGATTGAAAAAAGCATGCCGGGTTTCTCGGTCGCTCAAAAGCTCAACAAGCTCGGCATGCGTGGTAGCCATACGGGCGAGTTGGTGTTTCAGAACGTCGAAGTGCCAGAAGGTCACATTTTGGGTGGTTTGAACAGCGGTGCCAAAGTGCTGATGAGCGGTTTGGACTACGAGCGTGCAGTGCTGACAGGCGGGCCGCTGGGCATCATGCAAGCGGTGATGGACAACGTGATTCCGTACATCCATGACCGCAAGCAGTTTGGCCAGAGCATCGGCGAGTTCCAGTTGATTCAGGGCAAAGTGGCTGATATGTACACTTTGCTGCAAGCGGGGCGCTCGTTCGCTTACACAGTTGCCAAAAATCTGGATATGCTAGGTACAGAGCATGTACGCCAGGTGCGCAAAGATTGCGCCTCAGTCATTTTATGGTGCGCTGAAAATGCAACCAAAATGGCGGGTGATGGCGTGCAAATCTTTGGTGGTAACGGTTACATCAACGACTACCCACTGGGTCGTTTATGGCGAGACGCCAAACTGTATGAAATCGGTGCCGGTACCAGCGAGATTCGCCGCATGTTAATTGGTCGAGAATTGTTTGCAGAGACAATGTAAATACACCGTTTCAACACAGCTCAACCATTCATTTAAAACAAGCATGCCAACTTCAATTTCAGATCTATTCACCCACAACCGCGCGTGGGCAGCCGAGATGGAGCGCGAGCGACCAGGGTTTTTTACGAATCTCAAAAGTCAGCAAAAACCCAAATACATGTGGATCGGGTGCTCCGACAGTCGCGTGCCGGCCAATCAAATCACGGGTTTAGAGCCGGGTGATGTGTTTGTGCATCGCAACGTCGCCAATGTCGTCGTGCATTCCGACTTGAACGCACTCTCAACCATTCAGTTTGCGGTGGAAATGCTGAAAGTTGAACACGTCATGGTGGTCGGGCACTACGGCTGCAGTGGCGTACAGGCGGCACTGGACAATGTGCGGATTGGTCTGGCCGACAACTGGATTCGGCATATCCAGGACGTGCGCGACCGTCATCGTCAATTGTTGACTTCATTGCCCGAAGATAAGCGGCTGGATGCCCTGGTTGCATTGAATGTGGTTGAACAAGTAGTCAATGTTTGCCAAAGTACCGTGCTGCAGGATGCATGGGGACGCGGCCAACACATCAGCGTGCATGGCTGGGTTTATGGCGTACATGACGGTTTGCTGCAAGACCTGCACATCACGGTATCAGGCTTAGATGGCTTGGAAGCGCTTTACGTCGCAGCAATAGAGGCTATTTCTACCTCTAGCCGGCAATAATATTGCCTTAGCTGCTATTAAAAATATAACAATTTTGAAAACCATTTTTATTTTAAAGAATTCATATGTCTGAATCTATCGTTATCGTCTCAGCCGCCCGCACCCCCATGGGTGGTTTTCAGGGTGATTTCTCTAGTTTGGCCGCGCACGACTTGGGTGGTGCCGCTATCAAAGCCGCTGTGCAACGTGCGGGCATTGCGGGAGATGCTGTCAATGAAGTGCTGTTTGGCAACTGTTTGATGGCTGGGCAGGGTCAAGCGCCCGCTCGCCAAGCCGCATTTAAAGGGGGCTTACCCATCAGCGCGGGAGCCGTCACCTTGTCCAAAATGTGCGGTTCAGGCATGAAGGCCACCATGTTGGCACATGACATGCTGATGGCTGGCAGCGCCGATGTGATGGTCGCAGGTGGCATGGAGAGCATGACCAACGCCCCGCATTTGCTGCCCAAGGGCCGCAGTGGCATCCGCATCGGCCATGGGCAAGTTTTTGACCACATGATGTTGGATGGCCTGGAAGACGCCTACGAAACTGGGCGTTCCATGGGTACGTTTGGCGAAGACTGTGCCGCCAAATACAACTTCACCCGAGAAATGCAAGACAAATTCGCCATAGCCAGCGTCGAACGTGCGCAAGCGGCTATCAAATCAGGCGCGTTTGCGGCTGAAATCACACCCGTCACGGTCAAAGGCCGTGCTGGCGATACCATCATCAGCATCGATGAAGGCCCAGGAAAAATCAAGCTCGACAAAATCACCAGCCTGCGTGCGGCCTTCAAAAAAGACGGCACCATCACCGCCGCATCCAGCTCGTCCATCAACGATGGCGCGGCAGCGCTGGTGCTGATGCGTCAAAGCACGGCTGAAAAGAGTGGCGTCAAACCGCTGGCACGCATTGTCAGCCACGCCACCCACGCACAAGAACCGAATTGGTTTGCTACTGCACCACTGGGCGCGACGCAAAAGGCCCTGGCCAAAGCGGGCTGGGCTGCTAAAGATGTTGATTTGTGGGAAATCAACGAAGCCTTTGCCGTCGTACCGATGGCGCTGATGGTGGATTTGTCGTTGTCGCACGACATCGTCAACATTAATGGTGGCGCTTGCGCATTGGGGCATCCGATAGGTGCGAGTGGTGCACGCATTTTGGTGACGCTGATCCACGCCTTACAAGCACGCGGTCTCAAACGCGGTCTGGCAACCTTGTGCATTGGTGGTGGCGAGGCCACGGCCATGGCCATTGAGCTGATTTAATCTCAGGAAATCTGCCATGCTTTTGACCCAAGACCAAGAAATGATCCGCGAAGCGGTTCGCGCTTTTGCTCATGAACAGTTGTGGCCAAACGCCGCCAAGTGGGACAAAGAGCACCATTTCCCCAAAGACATACACAAAGGCTTGGCTCAGTTGGGCGCATATGGCATCTGCGTGCCAGAGGAATTTGGTGGCGCTAATCTGGATTACTTGACTTTAGCGCTGGTATTGGAAGAAATCGCCGCAGGCGATGGCGGAACCAGCACGGCCATCAGCGTGACCAACTGCCCGGTCAACGCGATTTTGATGCGTTACGGCAATCTGGAGCAAAAGAAAAAGTGGTTAACGCCCTTGGCATTAGGCGCGATGCTGGGTGCCTTTTGTTTGACCGAGCCACATGTGGGCAGCGATGCATCTAATTTGGCGACGACAGCGAAAAAAATTGGCGATAGCTACATCATCAACGGTGTGAAGCAATTCATCACCAGTGGTAAAAATGGCAATGTTGCAATCGTTATCGCCATGACCGACAAGGGCGCTGGCAAAAAAGGCATGAGCGCCTTCATTGTGCCTACCAACGCGCCCGGCTATGTGGTGGCGCGGCTGGAAGACAAGCTGGGGCAGCACAGTAGCGACACCGCCCAAATCAACTTTGACAACTGCCGCATCCCCGCCGAGAACCTGATTGGGCAAGAGGGCGAGGGTTATAAAATTGCGCTTGGTGCACTGGAAGGTGGCCGCATCGGCATTGCAGCACAAAGCGTGGGCATGGCGCGCAGCGCGTTTGAATGCGCTCTGGAATACGCCAAGCAACGTGAGAGCTTTGGACAAGCCATTTTCAACCACCAGGCTGTCGGTTTCCGGTTGGCCGACTGTGCCACGCAGATTGAAGCTGCGCGCCAGTTGATCTGGCATGCAGCAGCTTTGCGTGATGCGGGCAGACCTTGCCTGAAAGAAGCCGCGATGGCCAAGCTGTTTGCCAGTGAAATGGCAGAGCAGGTGTGTAGCGCGGCTATCCAAACGCTGGGTGGTTATGGCTACGTCAGCGATTTCCCGGTGGAGCGCATTTACCGCGATGTGCGGGTCTGCCAGATTTATGAGGGCACCAGCGACGTGCAGAAAATCATCATCACGCGTGCTTTGGCTTAGTTTTAAAATATTTGGAAGATAAAAAATGGCAATAACAAAAGGTTTTCGGGCATTGGTAGACGAGGCGATGGCTGAAGTCAAAACCTACACCGTGGCTGAAGTATTAGCCAAAAGCAATGATAAAAATGTACAAATCGTTGACATCCGTGATGTGCGCGAGCTCAAAGCCGGTACCGTCACCAACAGCTACCACGCACCACGCTGCATGCTGGAGTTTTGGGTGGACCCTGAATCGCCGTATCACAAGAAGATCTGGGCGGACGCGAGTAAAGAGTTCATTTTGTTCTGCGGCGCAGGTTGGCGCAGTGCCCTAGCCGCCAAAACCCTGCAAGACATGGGCATGACCAATGTGGCGCATATCGACGGTGGCTATGAAGCCTGGGTCAACGCAGGTGGCCCAACGGAGACTTTGGAAGAGCGCAAAGCCAAAACATGATTCCGCTATGAGTAAGCCATGCTATGACGGCTTTATTTATTACCTAAGCAGCTATTAAATGTATAGTAAATTTGATGCGGTGTTGTTTGACTGTGACGGCGTATTGGTCGACAGCGAGCCCATCACCAACGGCTTGCTGCGCGACATGCTGGAAGAGCAGGGTTGGAAGCTGACGCCTGAAGCCTGCTTTCAGCACTTTGTCGGCAAAGCCGTGATGGATGAAAAGCTGGCGATTGAAGCAAACACTGGCAAACCCTTGACCGTAGCTTGGATGCAAAGTTTCAGAGCACGACGCAATGCGGCGTTGGAAGCGCATCTGCAGGCGATTCCCAATATCCACGCTGCCATTGATCAAATTCACTTGCATTTTGAGGGGCGTATCGCCTGCGCGTCGGGGGCTGACCGGTACAAAGTTGAACTACAGCTCGCCAAAGTAGCTTTGATGCCCTATTTTGAAGGCCGCATCTTCAGCGGACACGAAATGCCGCGCTCCAAACCCGCGCCAGACGTGTATCTGGCCGCAGCAAAAGCCGTCGGCGTTCATCCCATCCGCTGCGCGGTGGTCGAGGACACGGTGACGGGTGTCATGGCTGGCGTGGCAGCGGGTTGCACAGTGTTTGGCTATGCACCGCCCCATCTCCAAGCCACCGAACATGCGGCTTTATTGGCGGCAGGTGCGAGCCACACCTTTACAGATATGCTGCATTTGCCTAGCCTGTTGAGCCAAAAGATGGCACAATCCACGTTTGATTGACGTTTACGTAAACGTCAACCAAACGTCAATCAACCCAAATAGCGCGAACCCACCATGCCCGTCCTGGAAACCAAACTCAACGCCCGTTCCGCCGATTTTGTCGCCAATGCCACCGCGATGCGGGCTTTGGTTGATGACTTGAACATCAAAGTCAACAAAGCAGCTTTGGGTGGCGGCGATGTGGCGCGCGCTAGGCACACCGCGCGTGGCAAGCTGTTGCCACGTGACAGGGTGCAAATGCTTTTGGACCCCGGCACGCCGTTTTTAGAACTCAGCCCGCTGGCTGCCTACGGCATGTATCCCGACAAAGACGGCACCGACAGCGCACCGGCTGCCGGTGTGATCACAGGCATTGGCCGCGTCAGCGGGGTGGATTGCATGATTGTCTGCAACGACGCCACGGTCAAAGGCGGCACCTACTACCCGCTCACCGTCAAGAAACACCTGCGTGCGCAGGAAATAGCGCAGCAAAACAAGCTGCCGTGCATCTACTTGGTCGATTCAGGCGGGGCGAATCTGCCGAATCAGGATGAGGTTTTTCCAGACCGTGACCATTTTGGCCGTATCTTCTTCAATCAAGCCACTATGAGTGCTGAGGGCATCGCCCAGATTGCCGTGGTCATGGGCAGCTGTACAGCAGGCGGCGCCTATGTACCGGCCATGAGCGACGAGGCCATCATCGTCAAAAACCAGGGCACCATCTTTTTGGGCGGCCCGCCCTTGGTCAAGGCCGCCACAGGTGAGGTCGTGAGTGCCGAGGACTTGGGTGGCGGCGATGTGCACACCCGTTTGTCCGGCGTGGCCGACCATCTGGCGCAGAACGACATGCATGCGCTGGCCATTGTGCGTCAATCCATCAAGAATTTGAATAAAAAGAAGCAACTAGCCGGCTATTTGCAAAACTCAATAGCTCCTAAATATAGAGCAGAAGAGCTGTATGGGGTGATCCCGACAGATACGCGGAAGCCCTTTGATGTGCGTGAAATCATCGCCCGTGTCGTCGATGGCAGCGAGTTTGATGAATTCAAAGCGCGGTATGGCGCGACTCTGATCTGCGGTTTTGCCCGCATTGAGGGCATGCCGGTCGGCATCATCGCCAACAACGGCATTTTGTTCAGCGAATCAGCGCTCAAAGGCGCGCATTTCATCGAGCTGTGCTGCCAGCGCAAAATACCCTTGGTGTTTTTGCAGAACATCACCGGCTTCATGGTCGGGCGCAAGTACGAGAATGAAGGCATCGCCCGCAACGGCGCCAAGATGGTCACCGCCGTGGCCACCGCAGCGGTGCCCAAGTTCACCATCATCATTGGTGGCAGTTTTGGTGCGGGCAACTACGGCATGTGCGGCAGAGCCTTTTCACCCCGTTTCTTGTGGATGTGGCCCAACGCGCGCATCAGCGTCATGGGTGGCGAGCAGGCGGCCAGTGTGTTGGCAACGGTCAAGCGTGACGGTATTGAAGGCAAAGGCGGAAGCTGGAGTCCTGAAGAAGAAGACGCCTTCAAAGCACCCATCAAAACTCAATATGAGGTGCAAGGTCATCCGTATTTCGCCACGGCACGTTTATGGGACGACGGCGTGATTGACCCAGCCGATACGCGCCGGGTTTTGGCGCTGGGTTTGAGTGCAGCCATGAATGCACCGATACCGGTAACACGTTTTGGCGTATTCAGGATGTAATGACCATGTTTAAAAAAATTCTAATCGCCAACCGTGGCGAAATCGCCTGCCGAGTCGCCGCCACGTGCGCTAGGTTAGGTATCAAAACCGTCGCCGTGTATTCAGATGCAGACGCACAGGCCAAGCATGTCGCGAGCTGTGATGAGGCTGTTTACATCGGTGCCAGTTCACCCAAAGAAAGCTATCTGCGTTGGGAAAAAATCATTGAAACCGCGGTGGCAACAGGGGCGCAGGCGATCCACCCTGGCTATGGGTTTTTGAGTGAAAACGACGCATTTGCAACAGCCTGCCAGGCTGCCGGGCTGGTCTTTATTGGGCCGCCTGCGAGTGCCATCCAGGCGATGGGGCTGAAAGCGGAATCCAAGCAGTTGATGGAAAAAGCAGGGGTTCCGCTGGTGCCGGGTTATCACGGGGCTAACCAAGATCCTGCCTACCTCCAAGGCGCGGCAGATCAGATCGGCTATCCCGTTCTCATCAAAGCCAGCGCAGGCGGTGGTGGCAAAGGCATGCGGATAGTCGAGTCTTCGCAAGACTTTGCCGCCGCTTTGGGTTCCTGTAAACGCGAGGCCATCAACAGTTTTGGTGACGATGCCGTGCTAATCGAAAAGTACGTGCTGCGTCCACGACATATTGAAATTCAGGTGTTTGGCGACACACAGGGCAACTACGTGTATTTGTTTGAGCGTGATTGTTCCGTGCAGCGTAGGCATCAAAAGGTCCTGGAAGAAGCACCTGCGCCGGGCTTGTCAGAAGAGATGCGTCAGCAAATGGGTGAGACTGCGGTGGCGGCAGCAAGAGCCGTAAATTATGTGGGCGCAGGAACGGTGGAATTCATCGTTGAAACTGAGCAATTTCCCGCTGAGCCACCTCAAGGGAAATTAGCCCCCTCGGGGGGCAGCGTAGCACACGCAGTGGCAAGCGTGGGGGCTTATTACTTCATGGAGATGAATACGCGCTTGCAGGTCGAGCATCCGGTTACTGAAGCAATTACCGGCTTGGACTTGGTGGAATGGCAACTGCTGGTGGCCAGTGGCGAACCGTTGCCGCTCAAACAAGAACAGCTGCGTATCACCGGCCATGCGATTGAAGCGCGGATTTGTGCTGAAAATCCAGACAATCAATTTTTACCGACCACTGGGCGGTTGAAGGTTTATGGCTTACCTGAGCATGTCACTTTTGAGCGGACGGCTGGGGGCAACTCAGCTGTCAATGTGCGCGTTGACTCAGGTGTGCGGGAAGGCGATACGATTTCTCCCTATTACGATTCGATGATCGCCAAGCTGATCGTGCACGGTGCGACCCGCGAGCAGGCCTTGGCGCGCATGGATGACGCATTGGCGAAGACGCATATTGTGGGTTTGAACACCAATGTGCAGTTTTTGCGCTATGTGGTGCGCAGTGATTCTTTTGCAAGCGCGAATTTGGATACGGGTTTGATACCGCGTGAACAGGCGGCGCTGTTTAACCAAGAGCCTGTGGGCGCTGCGTTGGCTGTCGCTGCTGCAATCGCTCATACTTTGCATGCTGAGAGTGCCCAAACAGATTCAGGTCAAACTGCATGGACCGATCCGTGGAATAAACGTGATGGGTGGCAGTCGCACGGTATCCATGCAAGAGCGTTTGAATTTGAATTCCATGGCAAAAAAATCGCAGCACAATTGCGCTATCTGCATGACGGCGCTTTGTATTTAACGGTGGGTGATGTGTTGAATGATGCCGGCAATCATGCTATTGGCGCTTTGAGCTATTCACACACCGGCGCTGGTTTTGATATCAGCTTTTCAAAGCATAGAGTCATTGCTGAAATATATAAAAATAACGATGTAGTCGGCATATTTACTGCCAAAGGTGCTACTCAAATAACAGCAATTGACTTGCTTGAGCATGCTGGTGAGACGCATGAAGAGGGAGGACGCTTGACCGCGCCCATGCCGGGTAAAGTGGTGTCATTCTCGGTCAAAGCGGGTGATACGGTTGTTAAAGGACAGGCACTGGCTGTCATGGATGCGATGAAGATGGAGCATACGATTGCATCCCCAACAGACGGCGTGGTGCAAGAACTGCTGTACCAACCGGGTGATCAAGTGGTTGAGGGTGCAGAGTTATTAAAATTACTGAAACAGTGAGAATGGGTGCGTTATGACATTGCCTACAAAAGTAAAACTGGTCGAAGTTGGACCACGTGATGGTTTGCAGAACGAGAAGCAGCAAGTGCCAGCTTCTGTGAAGGTGGAACTGGTGCATCGCCTGCAAGACGCAGGCTTGACCGAGATCGAGGTCACCAGCTTTGTGTCACCTAAATGGGTGCCGCAAATGGCCGATAACGCAACCGTGATGGCGGGTGTGAAGCGCAAAAGCGGTGTGCGCTATTCGGTGCTCACCCCCAATATGCAAGGTTTTGAAGCAGCTATTACAGCGCCTTCAGTGCAGTGGCCCGATGAAATTGTGGTCTTTGCTGCCGCTAGTGAGGCGTTTAGTCAGCGCAATATCAATTGCTCCATCGCTGAGAGTATTGAGCGTTTCAGACCAGTCGTCGCTGCTGCGTTGGCTAAGAATATTCAGGTTCGTGGCGCTATATCTTGCACCGTTGGGTGTCCGTATGAGGGCGATATTGCTCCCAAAAGTGTAGCGTTGGTGGCGCGTTTGATGAAAGACATTGGCGTGCAACACATTGGCGTGGCCGACACCATTGGGGTGGGTACACCTCTTAAAGTGCAGCATGCGTTGGAAGCGGCATTGTCGGTGTACGACATCAACAGCGTGTCAGGGCATTTTCACGACACCTATGGCCAAGCAGTCGCAAATACACTGCGCAGTTTGGAGGTGGGTATTTGGCAATTTGATACCTCAATTGCAGGCCTAGGTGGCTGTCCATATGCCAAAGGTGCGACAGGAAATGTAGCAACTGAAGATGTTGTTTACATGTTGCATGGCATGGGTATTGAAACAGGCATTGACCTGGATAGATTGATCGATGCGGGCCAATTCATCAGTGATTTTTTGCAACGACCGACCAATTCACGTGCTGCAAAGGCGCTTTTCAACAAAAGGATGGCGTGATGAGTGGCGCTGAAGTTGCACCAGTCAGCCAGCGCGAGAGGCTTGACCGCCTGTTGGCTTCGGCGCGTAGGGCACTAGCCAGTACCGATCCTTTGCCTTCACCATGCACATCGGTCTGCCGCTTGAATGGCGCTACGGGTTTGTGTGAAGGCTGCTTTCGCACGTTAGATGAAATTGTGGCTTGGTCGCGCATCAGTGACGAAGATGACAACGGCAAGCGCAGCATCTGGTCCAAAATTCAACAACGCGCACATCTAGCGCTGTCCTAACGCTGTATGAAACACATCACTTTTTATTTCGATGTCATCTCGCCTTATGCCTACTTGGCGTTTGAGCGCTTGCCAGCGGCTTTGGAAGGCTTGAACTACAAAGTGACTTATCAGCCGGTTCTTTTTGCCGGCTTGTTGAAGCACCATGGACAGCTTGGTCCTGCGGAGATTGAGCCGAAGCGCGAATGGACGTATCGTCAGGTGCAGTGGTTGGCGCATGACATGGGCATAGACATGCAGCTACCTGCAACACACCCGTTCAATCCCTTGGCTTTGTTGCGTTTGGCAGTGGCAAGTAACCCAAAAGGATTGCCAAATCGGTACGTCACAGAGAAGCTGTTTCACCATGTCTGGCAGGGTGGTCTAGATGCTGAAGACCTGCAGCGTTTGCAAGCGTTGATGGATTTGCTGAAACCAGCCTTGAATCCCAACGGACCTGAAGTGAAAGAGTTGTTGAAAGCGCATACAAAAGCAGCGATCAGCAAGGGTGTTTTTGGGGTGCCAACACTTGAAGTGGATGGGAAATTGTTTTTTGGTTTAGATGCTTTTCCCATGTTGGTGGCGTATTTGAAACAAGATGCCTGGTTTGCGGGTTCGGTTTGGAACGATGTTTTAAAAATACCTGTAGGCACGGCGCGTCAGTAAAAAAGAATTTCAGACCGAAATTGAAAAATATTCAAAATATTGCATGAATTCCAAGGGATAACCCTAGTGCAATGGGTGGTTTTATTTTTTTTTGTCAGAATCCGGTCAGTAGATTCATTGATATTCAGTCATCACCTCAATCGGGGTGAGTTTTTTATCTATAGGAGACGCATCAATGGCAACAGCAACAGCAATAGCAAACAGGCCCATGACTGGTGAGGAAAAGAAAGTTATCTTTGCCTCATCATTGGGTACGGTATTTGAATGGTATGACTTTTACTTGTATGGCACTTTAGCGGTGATCATCGGTAACCAGTTTTTCTCTGCGTTAGATCCTGCATCACGCACGATCTTTTCATTGCTAGCTTTTGCAGCTGGCTTCATTGTTCGTCCTTTTGGTGCGTTGATTTTTGGTCGTTTAGGCGACATGATTGGTCGTAAATACACCTTCTTGGTGACTATTTTGATCATGGGCGTATCAACGTTCATTGTCGGCTTGCTGCCAAACTATGCCAGTATTGGCGTTGCGGCTCCCGTCATTCTCATTGCACTTCGTATGTTGCAAGGTTTGGCATTGGGCGGCGAGTACGGTGGTGCTGCTACTTATGTGGCTGAGCATGCGCCACAAGGCAAACGTGGTGCCTACACTGCTTGGATTCAAACCACGGCTACGTTGGGTTTGTTTTTGAGTTTGATGGTGATTTTGGGTGTGCGTACCAGCATCGGCGAAGCAGCATTTGCTGATTGGGGCTGGCGCATTCCTTTCTTGGTCTCTATTTTGTTGTTGGCTGTGTCGGTTTACATTCGGTTGAGCATGAATGAATCACCAGCTTTCCAAAAAATGAAATCAGAAGGCAAAACTTCAAAAGCACCTTTGTCTGAATCATTCGGCCAATGGAAAAACTTGAAGATCGTTATCTTGGCGCTGTTCGGCCTTGTCGCTGGTCAGGCAGTGGTCTGGTACACCGGTCAGTTTTATGCCTTGTTCTTCTTGACGCAAGCGTTGAAGGTTGACGGCGCAACGGCCAACATCATGGTGGCTATTTCTTTGATCATTGGCACACCTTTCTTTATCATCTTTGGTGCGTTGTCAGACAAAATCGGTCGTAAACCAATCATCATGGCGGGTTGCTTATTGGGTGCCTTGACCTTTTTCCCTGCGTTCAAAATGCTCACTGAAGCTGCTAACCCAGATTTGGCTGCTGCACAAGCTAAAAACAAAGTGATTGTTACTGCTGATCCAGCTGAGTGTTCATTCCAGTTCAACCCAACCGGTACTGTGAAGTTCACCAGCTCTTGCGACGTGGCTAAGCAAAAATTGTCAGCTGGTTCTGTGAGCTATGACAATGTTGCTGCACCAGCTGGTACACCAGCAAGCATCAAAGTTGGTGAAACAGTTATCACCAGCTATGACGCAACCAAAACCAGCGATGCAGATATTGCAGCTGCTAAAGATGCGGCTACAAAGAAAGTTGCTGATTTGACCGCTGCAGCTGCTAAGCCTGAAGATCTCAAGAAAGCAACTGACGCTTTGGCGGGTTTCGAGAAAGATGCCAAGGGCTCGACAGTAAAAGCCAAAGAAGCGGCCTTTGCTGGTGGATTGTCTGCAGCACTCAAAGCGGCGGGTTACCCTGCGAAGGCAGATCCTGCCAAAGTGAACAAGCCGATGATTGTCTTGATTTTGTCTTATTTGGTGCTTTTGGTAACGATGGTTTATGGCCCAATCGCAGCGATGCTGGTTGAGTTGTTCCCAACCCGTATTCGCTACACCTCCATGAGCTTGCCCTACCACATTGGTAACGGTTGGTTCGGTGGCTTGTTGCCAACGACTGCTTTTGCTATCGTGGCGCAAACCGGTAATATGTACAACGGCTTGTGGTACCCAATCATCATTGCAAGCATAACGTTTGTGATTGGTATGCTCTTCGTTAAAGAAACGAAAGATGTTGACATCTACGCAAAAGATTAATTTGTAAACGTAAGTCGTAGGAAAGAAGTTGCAGTTAAGCTGCAACTTCCTCCAGAGCCCTCTTCGGAGGGCTTTTTTTATGCCTGCAAAGTAGTAGCGCATAAACTGAATTAGTTAGCATTTAACATTACAAGGAAAATAGCATGTGGAAAATAGTTGTGGGATTTTTAGTATTTGCAGCGGTAGCACTTTATCTGCTTAGCAAGGGTGGAGATATTGATATGACTGGAGAAAAGCATGGTTCTATGACTTTTGCTCAGGTAAATTCAATCGTGTCTTAAATTTTGTTAACTATATAAATTCTATTGAGTGGATTAACCTCATTGTTTAAAGTTTTGTTTGTTGTCTAATAAAGATAGGGGTAACAATTAGAAATTGACATCCAATTAACCAAAACAGAAGCTGGTAAAAAGGCGGTTAGCGATCGTTCAATTCCTTTAAGTCCAAGGCAACGTTCAGCGTTAATAATTTTCAACGGTGAGCGTACGCTTGATGACGTGTTGTCAATGCTGGTTGGTTTAGGATTTACCCAAGCAGACGCAAATCAATTAATTGCTATGGGACTCATTTCTCCAGTCTTGGACCTGGGTAAAACGAATGTTGTATCAGAATCCAAGCCGACAGAACAATTGGGCGGTTTTCGTTTAAATTTAGCGGTTGAAGCGGCAGGAAGCTATTCTCAGTTGGTGGAATTGTTTCCAAAAATCAAAGATGCAGCAGGTTCTGAAAAGTCATTGGCTTTGGAAAATGCACTTCGTGGTCGTGTTTGAAGTTGCATTTTTGATTGATTCGAAGGTTAATTAGAAATCTTCGACCATCGTCTGATTTCTTGCCTAGAATCGTGACTCGATCTAGGAAAGAACTCATTCATGGCACAAGGAACCATCCGCATTCGCGGTGCGCGTCAGCACAATCTCAAAAATCTCGATCTTGATATCCGCACTGGTGAATTGACCGTTGTGACGGGGCCGAGCGGTTCCGGTAAATCAAGTCTGGTGTTCGATACCTTGTTCGCCGAGGGACAACGTCGCTACGTTGAAACCTTCTCGGCCTATGCGCGGCAATTTTTAGACCGCATGGACAAGCCAGCAGTAGACCGTGTTGATGGCGTTCCGCCTGCGATTGCGATTGATCAAACCAATCCCGTGCGTAGCTCGCGTTCAACGGTCGGCACCATGACCGAGCTGAATGATCACCTGAAGCTCTATTTTGCACGGGCGGCACAGTTGTTTGACCGCGATACCGCTTTAGGGGTTCGGCACGACTCCTCGGAATCGATTTACGCGCAGATGTTGGAGCGAGCTTCAACCATGGGTGAAGACCCACGGCTGGCAGTGACGTTTCCGGTCGAACTGCCAGCGCAAACCACCGCTGAAGAAGTTACCCAGTGGCTGTCTGCCAGTGGCTTCACCAAAGTACAAGCCGAGCGCGAGGTCGCAACAGTCACTGCGCCGCGCAAATTGCTGGATGTGGTGGCTGATCGCTTCCGTATCGGAACTACAGAAAAATCCCGCGTCATAGAAGCCATTGAAGTGGCGCTCAAACGCGGCAGCGGTCGCGTCAACGTCTATGCAGGTGGTGAAGGAGCGATGTGGAAATTCTCTACCGGCCTGCATTGCCCAGAGAGCGACCACCGCTATGCCGACCCCATTCCCTCTGCTTTTTCTTTTAATTCCCCCGTAGGCGCGTGTGAAAAATGCAAAGGCTTTGGCCGCGTCATTGGTGTGGACTACGGCTTGGTCATCCCCAACGACAAGTTGACCCTGCGTGCCGGTGCGATCAAACCCATGCAGACACCGGCCTGGAAAGAATGTCAGGACGACCTGATGCGTCATGCCGAGGCGGCAGGTATCCCGCGCGACACGCCTTATTACAAACTGACGGCAGAGCACAAACACTGGGTCATCAACGGTTCCCCGAACTGGAACGGCCAGTGGAGCCAGCACTGGTTTGGCGTCAAAAGATTTTTTGAGTATCTCGAGACCAAGTCCTACAAAATGCATATTCGGGTGTTGCTGTCCAAATACCGCAGTTACACCACCTGCGAAACCTGCAATGGCGCACGCTTGAAAACCGAGAGTCTTATCTGGCGCATTGGCAGTAAGCCTGATGCTGATGCTGTGTTGTTGCCAAGCAAGCGGTTTTTACCAAGTGGTACCCAATGGTCACGTGATCAACTAGAAGCGCTGCCGGGTTTGTGTCTGCATGATTTGATGCTGCTGTCGATTGACAAGCTGCGGCTGTTCTTTGGCCGCCAAGTCGTGGAACGAGCGGTCGGTACGGATACCTCACGAAGTGCGACCTCTGGCGACCAGCAAGCCTTGGCGATGTTGCATGAAGAAATCAACACCCGGCTCAAGTACCTGTGCGATGTGGGTATTGGCTACCTCAGCCTGGACCGCCAAAGCCGCACCTTGAGCGGCGGTGAAGTCCAGCGCATCAACCTCACCACCGCTTTGGGTACGTCCTTGGTGAACACCTTGTTCGTGCTCGACGAGCCCAGCATCGGCCTGCACCCGCGCGACATGGGGCGCATCACCCAGGCCATGCTGCGCCTGCGCGATGCGGGTAACACCCTGGTGGTGGTCGAGCATGACCCGGCGGTGATGCTGGCTGCCGACCGCATGATCGACATGGGCCCTGGCCCGGGTGAGCGGGGTGGCCAAATCGTGTTTGATGGGGCGACGGAGCAGTTGCGCCACGCCGACACCTTGACCGGTGCCTATCTGGGTGGCCGCAAGCAAATCGGCATGGGTTTCCAACGTTTGGTCAGCGACAGCACACCACGCTTGATTCTGGAAGGCGCGCGCGAGCACAACCTCAAAAACGTGACGGTTGACCTGCCTTTGCAGCGCTTGGTCACCATCACTGGTGTCAGCGGGTCGGGCAAGTCGAGTCTGGTGCAGGATATTTTGGCTCCAGCTTTGTTGCGTTATTTTGGTAAGGCGACCGATGCGCCGGGTTTGCATGACCGCCTGCTGGGCGCAGACCACCTCAGCGATGTGGTGTTCGTCGATCAGTCGCCCATCGGCAAAACCGCCCGTTCCAACCCCGCCAGCTACGTCGGCGCGTGGGACGCCGTGCGAGAGTTGTTTGCCCAAGCACCGCTGGCCAAGCAACGTGGCTACACCACCTCCAAATTCAGCTTCAACAGTGGTGATGGTCGCTGCGCCCTGTGTGGTGGTTCGGGTTTTGAGCACATCGAGATGCAGTTTTTGAGCGATGTGTATCTGCGCTGCCAGGACTGCAACGGTCTTCGCTACCGCCCCGAGGTGTTGGAAGTACGCATTCAACGTCAGGACAAGAGCCTTAATGTCGCTGATGTGCTGAATTTGACCGTGAGCGAGGCCGCTGCGATATTCGCAGCCGACCGCGATGTCATCCGCGCCCTGCAGCCCATCGTCGATGTGGGTCTGGAATACGTCAAACTCGGCCAACCCGTGCCCACCTTGTCGGGCGGCGAAGCCCAGCGCCTCAAACTTGCCGGATTCTTGGCCGAAGCTGCCAAAAGCGGCAGTTCCAGCCGGCAACCCGTTGCGAAAAAGGGCACGCTGTTCCTGTTTGACGAACCCACCACCGGTTTGCACTTTGACGACATCGCCAAGCTCATGCGCGCTTTGCGCAAGCTGCAGGATGCGGGCCACTCCCTCATCATCATCGAGCACAACCTGGATGTGATCCGATCCAGCGACTGGCTGGTCGATCTGGGCCCTGAAGGTGGCGAGGCCGGTGGCGAGATCGTTGCCGTTGGTACGCCGGATGACCTGCGTCGCCACCCAACGTCGCACACCGGCAAAGCCCTGCGCGATTACGACAGCGCACTGGGATTGGGCGGTCACACGGTAGAAGAGAAAATTCCGTTCGGGCTGAGCTTGTCGAAGCCTACGCAAACCCTTAGCCAAGCTCAGGGCGAACGGTTGCTAGCAAAGCGTATTGATGCCATCCAGATCGTCAACGCCAAGGAGCACAACCTCAAGTCCCTCAGCGTCAACATCCCGCATGGCCAATTTACCGTGGTCACCGGCGTCAGCGGTTCGGGTAAATCGACACTGGCGTTTGACATCTTGTTCAACGAAGGCCAGCGCCGCTACCTGGAAAGTCTCAACGCCTACGCCCGCAGCATCGTGCAGCCGGCAGGGCGGCCCGAGGTGGATGCGGTTTATGGTATCCCGCCCACGGTGGCGATTGAGCAGCGGCTGAGCCGGGGTGGCCGTAAATCCACCGTCGGCACGACGACCGAGGTGTGGCATTTCCTGCGCCTGCTCTACGTCAAATTGGGCATTCAACATTGCATCCATGACGGCGCCGCCGTGCAGCCGCAAACGCCAGACAGCATCGTCTCGCAGCTGCTGAAAAACTTCAAAGGCCAGCACATCGGCTTGCTGGCACCCTTGGTCATCAACCGCAAAGGTGTCTACACCGAACTGGCCGACTGGGCGCGTCCGCGTGGCTACACCCATTTGCGGGTCGATGGCAACTTTCTGCCGACCACCGGCTTCCCACGCATTGACCGCTTTAAGGAGCACAGCATCGAGCTGCCGGTAGCGAGTCTGGATATTACCGCTGACAATGAAGCCGCCTTGCGATTGGCTCTGAGCGTGGCCTTGGAGCACGGCAAAGGCGTGGTTTATGTGCTGAGCGATCTGGCCGGTCTGCGTAGCGCGATGGAAGATGGCGCTGAAACCTCAAAAATTGGCAAACTGAGCGTGTTCTCCACCAAACGCGCCTGCCCGGTCTGCAGCACCAGCTACGCCGAGCTGGATCCGCGCCTGTTCAGCTACAACAGCAAACACGGTTGGTGTCCCGATTGCGTCGGCACCGGCGTGCAGCTCACCAAAGACCAGCGCAAGGTGTTTGACGACTCGGTGAAGGAAGACAACGGTGGCCGCGAGCAAACCTTTGCCGAGCCGGATGCCGACGATGTGACCACCCACGCCTGCGCCAGCTGCAACGGTACACGTCTGAATGTGATGGCGCGTGCGGTGAAGTTTGGCGCTTACTCAGCAGGTGAAGGCATTGGGATCACCGACATCGCCGCACTTAGCGTTGCTGATATCCGCCAGTGGGTCGCCACATTGCAAGTTGCTAACCGCCTGAGCCAGCGCGAAATGGACATCGCCCGCGACTTACTCCCTGAAATCAAGGGACGACTGGAGTTTCTGGAAGAAGTTGGGCTGGGCTACCTCACGCTCGACCGGGGCGCACCCACCCTGAGCGGTGGTGAGGCGCAGCGCATCCGCCTGGCCGCACAGCTGGGCAGCAACCTACAAGGGGTCTGCTATGTGCTGGATGAGCCGACCATCGGCCTGCACGCCCGCGACAACCAGATTCTGCTGCGCGCCCTGCACAAGCTGGGCGACAAAGGCAACACCTTGGTGGTGGTGGAGCATGACGTGGACACCATCCGCGCGGCCTCGCACATCATCGACATCGGCCCCAGCGCCGGCAAGCGCGGTGGCCGATTAGTGGCTGAAGGTACGGTAGAGGACGTGATGAATGCGCCAGACTCACAAACCGGTCGCTACCTGATGCACGCCATCAAGCACCCGCTGCAAAAACGTCGCGTTGTGGAACACGTGGAAACCCAAGCCTGGATTGACGTGCAGGGCGCAAGCATGCACAACCTGCAAAACGTCAACGTGCAAATTCCCCTGCAGCGCCTGGTCGCCATCACCGGCGTCTCCGGTTCTGGCAAATCCACCCTGGCGCGTGAGGTGATGCTGACCAACGTCCACGCCGCCGTGGCGCAACAGGCCACCAGAGCCGGGCGCGATGCAGCTGCGGCTGGCAAACACCCGGTCTGGGTCGGATGTGCCGACGTATCGGGTTACGCCACGGTAGATCGGGTGCTGGAAGTGGATCAAACCCCCATCGGCAAAACCCCGCGCAGCTGCCCCGCCACCTACATCGGCTTTTGGGACACCATCCGCAAGCTGTTTGCCGAAACGCTGGAGGCCAAAGCTCGCGGTTATGCCGCCGGCCGCTTCAGCTTCAATGCCGGCGATGGCCGCTGCTCGGGCTGTGATGGCCAGGGCATCCGCACCATCGCCATGAGTTTTTTGCCCGATGTGAAGGTCAAATGCGAGGTCTGCCACGGTGCCCGCTTCAACCCCGAAACTCTGGCCGTCAGCTGGCGCGGCAAAAGCATTGGCGACGTGCTGCAGATGGAAGTCGACGAAGCGGTCGACTTTTTCGCCGCCATGCCCAACATCAGCCACCCGCTGCAACTGCTCAAAGACGTGGGCTTGGGCTATTTGACGCTGGGCCAGCCTTCACCCACCCTCAGCGGCGGCGAGGCGCAGCGCATCAAGCTGGTCACCGAGCTCTCCAAAGTGCGCGACGACATCACCCGCCGTGGCCAAAAAGCGCTGCACACCCTGTACGTGCTGGACGAGCCGACGGTGGGCCTGCATATGGCGGATGTGGAAAAACTCATCCACGTGCTGCATCGCCTCGTCAACGGCGGCCACAGCGTGGTGGTGATTGAGCACGATCTGGACGTGATCGCCGAGGCCGACTGGGTGATTGACTTGGGCCCCGACGGCGGCAAAGCCGGTGGTCAGGTGGTGGCGGCGACGACACCCGAAGGCGTGGTCAAGCTGAAAACCCACACGGGGGTGGCTTTGAAGGCGGTTTTAGCGAGGCAGTAACGAGAAAGTAGGCTAAGTTCGGGGAGGGTTACGGATTCACGTAACTCCCCGACTTGCCGCCGTGCTTCTCCAGCACCCGCACGTCGGTCATCGTCATGCCTCGGTCGACGGCTTTGCACATGTCGTAGATCGTGAGCAGGGCGACCTGCACGGCGGTCAGCGCTTCCATCTCTACGCCGGTCTGGCCGATGGTTTCTACGGTGGCGGTGCAGATGATGGATGGAAGTTGCTCTGAAATAGTGCTATTTCCTGCTGTATCCAGCGTATTTATTGCCTGAAATGCTTCGAAATTAATAGCAACTCGGGTCAAGGCCAACGGGTGGCACAGCGGGATCAAATCACTGGTTTTCTTCGCGCCCTGAATGCCGGCAATCCGCGCAATACCTAAAACATCGCCTTTTTTGGCTGTTCCCGCTTCAATCAACGCAAAGGTCGCTGGTAACATGGTGATGCGGCCTTGGGCGACTGCGATGCGGTGCGTCGCGGCCTTGGCGGCGACGTCGACCATGTGGGCTTGGCCTTGGGCGTCAAAATGGGTCAAATGTGAGGATGGGGTAGTCATAAATTGAGTCGCTGAAAAGTAGTTTGTCACAAAAATTCATGCAAACTTTACACCTATTTCGTCAAATAGGTGTGAAACCAAGCTGTGTATACGTCATCATAAGGGTTGTGAAGCCAATTTTTAACAATCGCTTGATTCAACATCCAACTCAAAAGTCAGTTCAAAAACACAAGCTGGCCATCGCCGTCTTGTTGTTGTTGTTGGGTTTGGCGAGCCCCAGTTTGACACTAGGGCAATCTACACAAGCAGCCAGCGCCAAAGCCACCCCGCTTTTGGGCGTCGGTGAAGACGGCGACTTGTCCCTAGGCGCAGAGCGGCGCATGGGCGACGCGATTGCCAAGCAAATCTACCGCGACCCCGATTATTTGGACGATCCGCTGCTGACCGAGTACGTCGACGGCATTTGGCAGTCGCTCCTGAAAGCTGCCCGCGCCAAAGGCGAGTTAACACCTGAGATGGACGAACGCTTTGCTTGGCGTGTCATGCTGGCGCGTGACCGCACGGTCAACGCGTTTGCGCTGCCGGGTGGCTATTTTGGCGTGCATTTGGGGCTGATTGGGCTGGTGGCGAATCAAGACGAGCTAGCGTCTGTATTGGCGCATGAGCTCACTCATGTCACCCAGCGGCACATTTCGCGCTCTATCAGCCAGCAAGGGCGGCAAACGCCGGTCATGATTGCAGCGATGATTTTGGGTGCAGTGGCTGCACGGAACAACACTGAAGCTTTGAACGCTGTCATTACTGGTTCGCAAGCCGTGGCGATACAAGGCCAGCTCAACTTTTCGCGCGACATGGAACGCGAGGCAGATCGACTCGGGCTGGGGCTGATGCAGCCGGCTGGCTTTGCACCGCAGGGTTTTGTGGGCATGTTTGAGAAACTGCAACAGTCCGCACGCTTGAGCGACAGCGGCAATTTCCCCTACCTGCGTAGCCACCCGATGACGACAGAGCGCATGGGCGACATGCAGCAGCGCTTGCTCATTCAGCAACACATGGCGAAATTTGCACCGCAGAGCGAGCCCACTTTGCAGCACGCCATGATGGGCGCCCGCGCCCGCGTGCTCGCCGATCCAGGTGTCGATGTGCTGCGTTTATGGGCGGCCGAGCCGCAAGCGGCGGGTTTTAGCAATTTTTCAAAAGCGCGCCAATTCGCCAGTTTGTACGCTGCTATTTTGGCGAATATCAAGCTGCGCGACTTTGCCCGAGCAACTGCGCAAAAAGACAGGCTAAATATGGCTGTAGCCGGCGATTTATTTTCCTTAAAAGCTACTAAATTAATAGCAATTGAGTTGCTGTTGGCGACGAATAACCCGGAAGCTGCATTGGCTCTGCTGCCTTTCAATGCCACTGGCAATCGTTTAAGCCGACCAGAATTGTTCGCTCAGTCGCAGGTGCAAATTGCCAACAAACAGGCAGACCAAGCCGCACAAAACCTGCAAACCTGGGTGGCTGTGCACCCAACGGATTCACCCGCTTGGCAGCTTTTAGCCAGCAGCTACAACGCAGCCGGTCAGCCGCTGCGTGCTATTCGGGCAGACGCAGAAGCACAAGTTGCGCTGTTGGACTACACCGCCGCCTTAGACCGCTTCAAAGCCGCGCAAGACAGGGTCAGGAATGGAAGTGCGGCTGCGAATACGGGGCGCGATACGGGTCGTGACTACATGGAAGAATCCATCATCGACGTGCGCACCCGTCAAGTGCAGGAGCTGCTGAAGCAGCAGATCAAAGACGAGAAAGAGGCTAAATAAGAGGAGGAATAGCTCGAAAAGAAGTACTTATTTCTTATAAAACAAGCTATCCACAGCCGTGTTGATCAAATAGCTCAAGATCGAGTAAAGCACCGAACCAATCAGCGCGGCCTTAAAACCGGTGACGTTGAAGCCGTCCAACAGCGACGCAGCGCCCCAAAACATCAGCGCATTGATGACGAAAAGGAATAAACCGACGGTGATGACGGTGACGGGTAGCGTCAAAATCACCAACAGTGGTTTCACGAAGGTGTTGAGCAAGCCGATGACGAAAGCGGCAATCAGCGCGGCTTGGTAGCCATTCAGCGTGACGCCATCGTAAACATAAGCGACAAAGAGGAGGGCGGCGGCTAAAAGTAGCCATCTGAGTAGAAGTTTCATAAAGCTATGTTACTAGATTTAGACTACTTTTCGAAGTCATTTGAACGGTTTGGCAATTTGCGCTATGATTGGCGAATACTGAGTTTTTATACATATATGTGATTGATTCGTTGTTTGATTCATTATTTGATTTCTAGCGCAAAATAACCTTGAAAGCCGTCCTACACATCACCGACCTAGAAGCTGCCATCAACTACTGGCGCGAGCGCAGTCCTTCGCCCGATGGCATCACCCTGTGCCCAGAGCTGCGGGCGCTGGCTGAGGTGTATGCTTTGATGGTCTTCTATCGCCAAGACACCGCCGCTGCAGTCGGCTTCCCGCCCAAAGCCATGGCTGCTTGGCTGGTCTGGTACGACACCACGCCAGACACGCCCTGCATCGCCATCTGCTCCACCAGCCAAGGCGATGCGGACTGCAAAGGTTGCGGCCGCACTTTTGAAGAAGTGCAGCACTGGCCGGGCATGACGCCGGTAGAAAAGCGCGACACTTGGCACCGCATCACGCTGGAAAGTACTTCTTGGCGATTCAACACTTACGCAGAGCGGGCGGCTGAAGGCGTTTCGTCGCCCAAATAGCTGGAAATGCTGAGTTTAGAGGCTAAATAGGGCTCTAGTCGGCGTATTTATTGCATACAATGCTATGTTAAATATAGCATGTTAAAGAGTTGACGTTCTCAAGCTCACTGCCAGCGCACGCACTCCACATCTATCGTGTTGGCGCCGTCGCTCATCATCAGCGCGCCTTCTTGAATCGTCGCCTGCAGCTGCATGCTGCGGGTGGCGAGTTTGGCTAGTTCTTGCGATTGCAGCGTGGGGACGCGCCAGACTTGCAGGTTTTTGGCACGGCTGACCTTGTTTTCGATGGCTTTCCACCAGATCTCGGCAGCGTGGTTGAAGCAATACACCATCATGGAATCCGACTTGCCGCAGGCGCGCAAAATCGGTTTTTCTTCGGGGGCACCCACCTCAATCCATAACCGCGTCGCTTGGGTGAAGTCGCGTAGCCAGACGTCTGGTTCATCCGGATTGCTCAACCCCGCGCCAAACGCCAGTGTGCCATCACCGCCGCAGACGGTTTGCAGCTGGTGGGCTTGTAAAGCCATCGCAACGAGGCGGATCATCATGCGCTCGTCCGTCTCGCTGGGGTGGCGGGCGAGGGTGAACTGGTGGTCGGCGTAGTAGTTGTGGTCAATGTCCGCAATCGACAAACTGGCCTTGAAAATGGTGGATTTGATGGCCATAAATTAGGCGCGTTTCGCCAACTCAGCCGCTTTGCCGACGTAGCTGCCCGGTGTCATGGCCAGCAGGCGGGTTTTTTCGGATGCTGGGATTTCCAAGGCGTTGATCAGCCTGTGCAAATCTTCCTTCGTCACGGTGTTGCCACGGGTGGCGGCTTTGAGCTTTTCGTAGGCTTCGGGCACGCTGTAGCGGCGCATCACGGTCTGAATCGGCTCGGCCAGCACTTCCCAGGCGCTGTCCAAATCATCGGCCAGTGCTTGTTCGTTGAGTTCCAGTTTGTTCAACCCGACCATCAGCGAGCTGTAGGCCAGCGCCGCATAACCCAGCGCCACCCCCATGTTGCGCAGCACGGTGGAGTCGGTCAAATCGCGCTGCCAGCGGGAGATCGGCAACTTTTCGCTGAGGTGGCGGAGCATGGCATTGGCCAGGCCCAGATTGCCTTCGGCGTTCTCAAAATCAATCGGATTGACCTTGTGCGGCATGGTGGACGAGCCAATCTCGCCGGCTTTCAGGCGCTGCTTGAAGTAGCCCAGGCTCACATAACCCCAGACGTCGCGGCTCCAGTCGATCAAGATCGTGTTGGCGCGGGCAACCGCATCGTACAGCTCGGCCATGTAGTCGTGCGGCTCGATCTGGATGCTGTAGGGCTGGAAGGTCAATCCCAAGCCAAATGCGCCGGTAGAGCCATTGGTAGGCTCAGCGCGCTCAACCACGCCTTGGCTGAAGGCTTCCCAGTCAAACTCGGGCCAGGCCGACAAGTGCGCATTGTAGTTGCCCACCGCGCCGTTCATTTTTGCCATCAAGTTGACTTTGGCGATGTTCTCACGCGCCTTGGTCAAGCGCACCAGAACATTGGCCACTTCCTTGCCCACGGTGGTGGGGCTGGCGGTTTGGCCGTGGGTGCGGCTCAGCATGGGTACATGGGCAAAGCTGTGCGCCATCTCGCGCAGCTTGGCAATAATGCCGTCCACGGCGGGTAATATGACCGCATCGCGCGCGCCTTTGAGCTGCAGGGCGTGGCTGGTGTTGTTGATGTCCTCGGACGTGCAGGCAAAGTGGATAAAACCACGCATGGCGTGCAGTTCGGGCAGGCTGTCAAACTGGCCTTTGACCCAAACTTTGGTTTCCCCTGCGCCTGAAAAATAACCAGCCAGCCAATATTCCACCGCTTTCACGTCGTGGTTGGTTACTTTTTCAATGTCTTTGATGGCTTGGGCATCGGCTTCTGAGAAGTTCGTCAATATGCCGACCAAGTGAGCGCGTGCTTCGGTGCTGAGTGGCTTGAATTCAGCAAAACCGGCGTCGCTCAAGGCGACAAACCAGGTGATCTCCACCTGCACGCGGCGCTGCATGTAGCCAAATTCGCTCATCAAGGGGCGCAGTTTGGCCAGTTTGGCGGCATAGCGACCATCTAAGGGGGAGATGGCAGTGAGTTCGGAGAGGGCGGGGAAGGAGGCAGAAGATGTTGTATGGGTCGAATTCATCGTCCAATTGTAGGTGCTGTGCGATGGTGTTGTACGGGAAATCCCTGACAAAAAAACAACATCTGATTTTTGCAAGAAAAATAAGGGTTGTGCGCTATAGAATGAAGTCTGTAAAGACTACGAATGAATTGAATGTTAAGACTGATTGGCGCGACCACCAGCCCCTATGTGCGTAAAGTACGCATTGTGATGGCCGAGAAAAAACTTGAGTACACGTTTGTTGAAGAAAACGTGTGGGCGGCAGACACGACCATCTACCACGCCAACCCGTTGGGTAAAGTGCCGTGCTTGATTTTGGACGCGGGGGAAGCTTTGTTTGACTCTCGTGTGATCGTCGAATACCTCGACATTTTGTCTCCTGTGGGTAAGCTCATTCCCGCCTCTGGCCGTGAGCGCGCCGAAGTCAAAACCTGGGAAGCATTGGCCGATGGCCTGCTGGATGCTTCCATCTTGGCACGTTTAGAAGCCACTTGGGCAGGTCGTACCGAAGAGCAACGCAGCCAAGCGTGGATAGACCGTCAAATGGTCAAGATCCACGTCAGCCTGAAAGCCATGAGCACCGGCCTAGGCGATAAACCGTACTGCTCCGGCATCCTTCTCAGTTTGTCAGACATTGCCGTGGGCAGTGCTTTGGGCTACTTAGATTTCCGCTTCCCCAGCATCGATTGGCGCGACTCGTACCCCAATCTGGCCAAATTGCAAGAAAAGCTGATGTTAAAGCAGAGCTTTATGGACACGATTCCGGCTTGAGCACCAAGATTAAATCCCCCCTAGCCCTCCTTTTTCAAAGTAGGGAACAACACAGTCGAATTTTGTGTGTGGGATTTTTGACTTACTTCCCACTTTGTAAAAGGGGGATTGAGGGGGATTTGACTTGACTTTTCTAGACAAAATAACCTCGCGACTGGATGCAGCAGCCCGCGTCAAAACCTTGCCGCAGCCCGTCGTCTTCACCAACGGTGTGTTCGACGTCCTGCACGCCGGCCACGTCACTTACCTATCCCAAGCCCGCAGCTTGGGTGGTAGCTTGGTCGTTGCGCTGAACACTGACGCATCCGCCAAGCGCCTAGGCAAAGGCCCAGACCGCCCCCTGAACACCGACACCGACCGCGCCACCCTGATAGCCGCTCTCGAATCCGTCAGCTTGGTGACGTGGTTTGATGAGGACACCCCACTAGAAATCATCAACGAACTGCGCCCGCAAATTATCGTCAAAGGTGGCGATTACGACATGGGCAAGTTGAAAGAGGCGCAGCTGGTGGAAAGCTACGGCGGGAAGGCGCTGGCGCTACCGTTTCTGGAAGGGTATTCAACAACGGCGCTGGTGGCTAAGATTCGATCAAATAGCTAGAGCATCGATTTTAGAGGAGTAAATATGCCTCTAGCCGGCGTATTTATTGCCTAAATTGCTATTAATTATATAGCAAATACAGTGTTCCACAGTGCCAACATGGCATCCCGTTCTACGTGTAATTCAGCGCTAGACACATGCGTAGGCGCTTCATCCAGCCGCGCTACGTGTTGCACGTGGCGCAGGCTGCGGTAGGCGTCTGCTGCGGCTTCACCCACACCTGCGGGGAGCAAGCCAGCTGCTTCGGCTAGTTGCATCAGCGCAATATTCCCCACGTTGCCTTGCAATTCAGGGTGCGCCGCGCTGTGGGCGAGTACCAGAAATTGCATGGCAAATTCGGCATCGACCATGCCGCCGGGGCTGTGTTTGACGTCGAATTGGTCAAATTTGACGGGGTGGGCGGCGCGGACTTTGTCGCGCATGGCGATGATTTCTTGCTGCAAGGCGGGTAGATCACGCGGGGCGGAGATGACATTTTGGCGGATTTGGTCGAATTTGGCGCGCAGGGGCTCGTAGCCAGCCACAAAGCGGGCACGGGTCATGGCTTGGTGTTCCCACGTCCAGGCGGTGTTGCTGCCGCGTTTTTCTTGATAGTCAGAGAAAGCTGCAAAGCTTGTCACTAGCAAACCAGAGTTGCCGTTGGGGCGCAGTGCGGTGTCGATTTCGAACAAATCGCCTTCTGAGGTTTTGGTGTCCAGCCAAGTGATGAGTTTTCGCACGAATGAACTGTATATTTCACCAGAATTTTCGTCTGTGTCTTCGTAGATGAACACAATGTCCAAGTCGCTGCCATAGCCCAGCTCTTTGCCACCCAGTTTGCCGTAGCCAATGATGGCGATTTGTGGGTGGTTTAGATGTTTGTTTTTGTGCCGCTCCCAGCACCATGCCACGGTGACGCGCAGCATCGTGTCGGCCAAGGCACTCAGGTCGTCAGCCACTTGCTCGACGGTGAGCTGGCCTTCAATATCGCGCGCCAAGGTGCGGAACAGCTCGGCATGGTGGGCGCGGCGCAGCAGGTTGAGCAGGGTTTCCACATCGTCTTGGCCGCTTGATTTCAGGGATTTGAGGCGCAAGGCGAGCTCGGCTTCAAACGCTGGCGGCTCAAAACGCTCGGTCAACCAAGCATCGCCAGCCAGTTCGTCCATCACACCGGGGTGCTTGAGCAGGTAGCTGGCTGGCCAGCGGGCACTGCCTAGGAGCTTCAGCAGGCGCTCGTGCACCATGGGGCGCTCCCACAGCAAGGACAAATAACTTTCACGGCGCAACAGAGGCTCTAAAAAATCTGCGCTTCGCAAAGCTGCCAACTCGCTGACACGGCCTTCTTGCAGCCATGCGCTGGTGCGTTGCACCAAGCGCATCAAGCGGTTTCTGGCATCTTCGCGCAGGTTGAGCACGCGCGGGTGTTCGGACAAAGCGGCAATGCGTTTAGAAAACTCTGTCGCAGAAGTTGCAGTTGAGGCTACTGGTGCAGGGCAAACTTTGCAGGCTTGCGTGCTGCAATCCTTTAAATGTGCATTGTGGTTGGTTTGCTGAAAACCACCCAACAGTTTGTCAAACTCATTAGCTACCAGTTCGCGGTGGGCATCCAAATCGCTCAAAAATGCGCAGCTATCGCTGTCGCAGTCTTTGTAGCCCATCGTCTGCGCTATCCACTGCAAATCAGCATCTTGCGTGGGCATGGCGTGGGTTTGCTGGTCGTCCAGGTACTGAATGCGGTGTTCCACGCGGCGCAAAAACGCATAGGCTTGGCACAGTGCATCGGCGGTGGCTTGTGGCATCAGACCCGCGTGGGCGACGCGTTGCAGGGCATCCAGCGTGGGGCGTTTGCGCAGCTCGGGGTATTGGCCGCCGCGCACCACTTGTAGCAGTTGCACGGTGAATTCAATTTCGCGGATGCCACCACGAGAGAGTTTCACGTCATTGGCACGCTCAGGTCGGCCAGCGCTGCGGCGGGCAGATTCTTGGCGAATTTGCAGGTGTAGGGTGCGCAACGACTCAAAAACGTTGTAATCTAGGTATTTTCTGAAGACAAACGGCAAAACGACATCGCGCAAGGCTTTGGCTGAGTCATTGCTGATGCTGCTTTGCGGCGCAACCACGCGGCTTTTCAACCACGCAAAGCGTTCCCACTCTCGGCCTTGGACTTGCAAATATTGCTCCAAACCAGCCAGTGATACCGCCGCAGAGCCAGAATTTCCGTGCGGACGCAGCGCTAAATCGACCCGAAAGACGAAGCCATGCTCTGTCGTCGCGCCCACCAAGTCATAAACAATTTTGACGGCTTTGGCAAAATACTCGTGGATGGAGATTTTGTTGCGACCTTCAGCGTTGCCAGCAGTATCGCCGTCTTGGTCGTAGACGTAAATCAGGTCGATGTCGCTGGAGACGTTGAGTTCACGCGCCCCCAGCTTGCCCATGCCAACGATCCACATGTGCGCTGAATTCAGAGGAGCACCGTGGCGTGAAGCTAGCTCTTCATAAGCGGTTTTTAATGCTATTTCTAGCGCCAATTCGGCCAAGTCAGTCACCGCACGGGTGACGACGCTGAGGGCTGCATGCTGTTCGCAATCCAATTGAATGAGCCTGTGCATCACCAGTTGTCGCAAAATACGCAATGCAGCGCTGACCTCTAAGCCTTTGCCGAGAAAGGCGTCGTAGGTGTTTTGCATGGCGGCACGCTGTGGTGCGCCTGGTGCAAGCAAGGCTAAAAAATCAGCGTAGCGCCTGTCAATGCGCTGAAAAAACCGTGAATAGTTGGCAAAGCCGTGCCGACTAGGCATTGCGTTGTTATCAGGTAAATCGTTACAAAGCATGTCTCTATCGTCGGTCGCTGGAACTATAGGGGTACGGACACGTCATAATTGTGATCTGTAAGTTATGAATCAAGCCCAAGCATCCACCCTCAAACTTTGGACCATGACCGCCGCACTGAGCAAGCTGCTGCTGGGCTTGGCTATTGCGGCATGGGTTATTTTCGCGTTGGCTTGGATGGCACTGCATTGGGTGATTGTGCCGCGAATTGGCGAACTTCGCCCACGGTTGGAAATCGAGGCTAGTTTGGTGCTGGGTATTCCCGTCAAAATTGGTGAAATTTCAGCCAAATCTGTCGGCATTATTCCTTCATTTGAACTCAAAGACATTGCTTTGTTGGATGCGGCTGGGCGTGAAGCTTTGAAATTGCCACGTATTCTGGCATCAGTGTCACCCGCATCTTTGCTGCAATTGAATGTTGAGCAAATTTTGATAGAGTCTCCAGAATTGAACATTCGACGCGACGTGCAAGGGAAATTAACCATTGCGGGTTTGGATTTTTCCAAAGACGACAAAAGCTCTGGTGGTGCAGATTGGTTTTTCTCACAACCCGAGTTCGCCATCCGCAATGGCATGGTGCACTGGGTGGATGAAATGCCCAACGGTGCTTTGGGAGTGCCACCACCGCTGACGCTGAGCCAAGTCGATTTTGTGTCGCGCAACCCTTTGAACAAACACGAGTTGCGTTTGGATGCAACACCGCCAGCGGTTTGGGGTGATCGGTTTTCAATGCGTGGGCTGTTCACACAATCTCTGTTGTCGATGGACAAAGGCAATGTCAAAGCCTGGTCAGGACAAATTTTTACGGATTTTGCCAAAATTGATGTGTCTGAAATCAGCCGTTATATCAAGCTCGATGGTCAGTCGGGGCGTGGTGTTGGCGCTTTAAAAGCCTGGACGAGTATTGCCAAGGGAGAGTGGGTCAGCACCACCGCAGATGTCGCGCTTTCGCAAGTGGATGCGACACTGGGCAAGGGTTTAGAGCCCTTGGCTTTGCAGTCTATGTCTGGGCGCTTGGTAGGGCGCAAGCTGAAGCAAGGCTTTGAAGCAGCTACCCAAAATTTGCAGTTTCAAACGCGAGATGGTTTGCGCTGGCCAGGCGGCAATATGTTGTTCTCACAAACAAACCCCACAAACCCCACGAGTACTGATGAGAACAATGGCGCTATTGATACATTTGATGCCACGCAGAGCATCAACGACTTCAAGGCGGATAAGCTAGATTTGGCAGTCATCAGCTTGATCGCCAACAAAATTCCTTTGGGTGCTTCAACGCATGAGCTGCTTACCAGCTTGGCACCCCAAGGTGTGGTTGAGTCAGTAACCGCGCATTGGCGGGGTTATCCAGATGCACCGCAAGACTTGAAAGCGAAGGGTGTCATCAAAGGGGTACAAATCTCAGCCAAAGCCAGCAGCCAACAAGTTGGAGAGGGTGTCGATAAGCATGAATCGGCGGGGCGGCCTGGCTTTCGCGGTGCCAGTGTTGATTTTGATCTGAGCTCAGCCGGTGGAAAAGCAAAAATAACGATTGATAAAGGCGCTCTTGATCTGCCTGGCTTGTTCGACAATGCGGTGATACCGGTTGATCAATTGAGTGCAGATGTCGTTTGGCGAATCACGCCAGCAGTTGCTAAAAGTAAAGCAGTTTCTGGCGCTACGGCTGATTCCATGATTGAGGTGTCCGTGGCTAATCTGAGTTTTAAAAACGCAGATGCAAAAGGTACAGCGCAACTGACCTGGAAAACCAGTGATCCGGCAACAGCCATCAACAAAAGCAGATTTCCCGGGATATTGGATTTAAACGCAAAATTGACCGATGCCGAGTTATCAAAAGTGTCGCGCTATTTGCCGCTAGGCATTCAGAAAAAAGCGCGTGAGTACGTGCGAGATTTGCTCGTCGAAGGCAAGGCAAGTGAGGTCGATTTTAAAATCAAGGGTGAGGTTTGGGATATTCCTGCCGCAAAAGCGAATCAAGGTGATTTCAAAATCACCGCAAAATTCAACAATGCGCGTGTAGCGTATGTGCCTAGAAAATTGCAAGACCCATCAGATCTACCATGGCCTGAATTGAGCAAAGTCGCCGGTGAGATGGTGCTTGACAGAACCAGTCTGAGTGTGAAAAACACCAGTGCTGAAGTGGTCGGTTTGTCGGGTATCGCGATCGCGCAATCGGTGGTTGCTATCCCAGACTTAAGCGCGACGGTTGTCAATGTGACGGCGCAGGGTAAAAGTTCTTTGACGGATCTTTTGGGATTCGTCAACAAATCGCCTTTGTATGGCATCACCAACCAGTCTTTGAGCAAGGCGACTGCAACGGGCTTGGTTGATTTCAAAGTGGGATTGTCACTGCCGATAGGTGATTTTACAAAAACACGTGTCAAAGGTGATATTGCTTTTCTCGGCAATGATGTTCGTATGACACCGCTCACACCAGTGATCGGACAAGTCAAGGGCTTGCTCCGATTCGCGGACAAAGGATTTCTGATTCAAGATGCGCAGGCCGTCATGTTTGGTGATGCGGTTCGTTTTGAAGGTGGCAATTTGCGATTAAACGACCCAACGTTAACGCCCACTGGGCGTGGCGTTGTTATCAACGGTCAAGGGGTGGCCAGTGCCCTTGGCTTGCAGCGAGCTAGTGAACTCAGTTTTATTCCGCAACTTGCAAAAAACGCCACTGGAAGCACGGCTTACACAGCGCAGTTGCGATTTGTTGAAGATCAAACAGAGGTTTCGGTTCAAACCAATTTGCAGGGGATGGGCCTCAACTTACCCACACCTTTTAACAAGCCCGCGCAAAGCGTTTGGCCTTTGCGATTTGAAAATACCTTGGTTGAGT
>CANKRG010000016.1 GCA_947485165.1 Comamonadaceae bacterium | reverse complement strand
GGCACGGATGGCCACAAGTATGTCAATGGTGTGCTTAATGGGCTGGCTTCAGAGCTGCGCTCGCGTGAAGTTCAAGCAGATATTGCGAGCGGTAAAGTCAACGTGGTCACTGATTGATTTTGGGATTAATTTTCTAAAAAATAAAAAAACAGTACAGCATGCAAATTTCAAATCGCGCCCAGCGCATTGAGCCTTTTTATGTGATGGAAGTGGCCAAGTCCGCGCGATTGTTGGGCGATAAGCTGCTCAATACCGAGCGCCCCATGCTCTACTTGAATGTGGGTGAGCCAGACTTCACCGCACCTCCGCTGGTGCAAGAGGCGGCTATTGACGCTGTAAAAGCCGGCAACACCCAATACACACAAGCCAGCGGCATGCCTGAGTTGCGCGAACGTATCAGCCATTGGTATAAGCAGCGTTTTAATGTCGATGTTCCCGCTAGCCGAATTATTTTGACCGCTGGCGCGTCTGCCGCTTTACAACTGGCATGCTTGGCTCTCATCAATTCGGGTGACGAAATCTTGATGCCAGACCCCAGCTACCCTTGCAACCGCCAGTTCGTCAGCGCGGCAGATGGCGTGCCTGTCATGATTCCGACCACTGCTGCGGAGCGTTTTCAGTTGAGTGCCGCCAAGGTTGAAGCGGCTTGGCAGCATGGCAAAACACGCGGCGTTTTGTTGGCATCGCCATCCAACCCGACAGGTACATCGATTCACCCGAACGAAATGCGCCGCATACACAGCTTTGTGCAAATGCAAGGTGGCATCACGCTGATTGACGAAATCTACCTTGGTCTGAGTCATGACGACACTTATGGTCAAACTGCACTGGCCTTGGATGACCAGGTCATCAGCATCAACAGCTTCTCAAAATACTTCAATATGACAGGCTGGCGGCTGGGCTGGTTGGTCGTGCCTGAAGTTTTGGCACCGGTGATTGAACGGATTGCGCAAAACTTGTTTATTTGCCCAAGCACCGTCACGCAGCATGCCGCACTGGCCTGTTTTGAAGATGCCTCTATTGCCGAATACGAAAAGCGCAGAGCCGAATTCAAAGCACGGCGCGATTACTTCATTCCCGCTCTGCAGCAGCTTGGGTTCGACGTGCCGGTTATGCCTGATGGCGCTTTTTATGCTTGGGCAGATTGCTCTAGAATATGTAGCAAACTAGGCATCAAAGACAGCTGGGACTTGGCCTATGAAATCATGCACAAAGCGCACTTGGCAGTCACACCAGGCAGAGATTTTGGCACGTATGAAACCGCTAGATTCATCCGATTTTCAACTGCCAATTCGCTGCCACAGCTGCAGCAAGCTATTGAACGTTTGCGTGTGATGTTGGCATAACTTTGCAATCTAATATTCAACTTACAACTTGCAACTTAGTCACGGGTACTTTGCTGAACTAATCTAGAAAACAACCCTCACAATCACAATGTCTACTGAAACATGAACCAAGACCTCTCCATCCTGCAACTCATCCTTCATGCCAGCTTCGTGGTTCAACTGGTTATCGCGCTGCTGATGACCATTTCAGTAGCCAGCTGGGCTGCCATATTTCGCAAATACTTTGCATTGAAACGCGTGCAGCGATTGAACGAAGAATTTGAGGCGGATTTTTGGTCTGGCACGAGTTTGAATGAATTGGCCAGTGCTGCCAAGAAAAACGACCCCAATGCTGGGCCGATGGAACGCATTTTCGCCAGTGGCATGCGCGAATACCAAAAACTCCGTGAACGCCGTATTGACGACAACAGCGCCCTGCTTGATGGTGCACGCCGGGCCATGCGGGCAAGTTTTCAGCGCGAGCTGGATGCCATTGAAACAAATTTGTCGTTCTTAGCCTCAGTCGGCTCGGTGTCCCCCTATGTCGGTTTATTCGGCACGGTGTGGGGCATCATGCATTCATTCACCGGTTTGGCAGCGATGACGCAGGTGACGCTTGCAACAGTTGCGCCAGGTATTGCCGAGGCATTGGTGGCCACTGCCATTGGTCTGTTTGCAGCGATACCTGCGGTGGTAGCGTACAACCGGTTTGCGCATGATATTGACCGCATTGCCATCAAATTAGAAACCTTCATTGAAGAGTTTTCCAACATTTTGCAGCGCAACTTGAGCGCGAAAGTAGCGAACTAAGCCATGGTAGCCACTGTTTCACGCGGGCGCGGACGACGCACCATCAATGAAATAAACATGGTGCCCTTCATCGATGTGATGCTGGTTTTGTTGATTATTTTCATGGTCACAGCACCGCTTATTTCACCGAGTGTGATTGATTTGCCAACGACGGGTAAAGCCAACAAACAGGCAGATAAAGTGATTCAAGTGGTGATTTCAAAGAGTGGTACGTTAGAGATAAAAAGTGACTCAACCGTTGTATCTGAAAAAGGTATTGCTATTGATAATATAGCAAATTTGGTGCAAAAAGCGCAAAATAATGATGCAAAAATACCAGTCGTCATCAGCGCAGACAAAGCGGTCAAATATGAATCTGTCGTTGAAGTGATGGACAAGTTGCAACGTGCGGGCATTCAGCGCGTGGGGCTTTCTGTACAGCTTGCAAAATGAAGCCGTTTGCTTTAGTTTGATTATCTGAATCGTCATGTCATTAGCCTCTGATCGCCCCGAATTCACACCACCTTCGACTTCTGGTCGCGGGCGTGCTATTGGCTTGGCCGTTTTGGCGCATGCGTTTTTAATAGCCGCCCTCACTTGGGGCGTCAGCTGGAAACACGAATCTACCAACGCACCCGTGCAGGCTGAGCTGTGGTCAACCACCGTGCAACAAGCCGCGCCGGCTTTGGTTGAGCCTACGTCTGAGCCTAAACCGGAACCGGAGCCGAAAATTGAACCCAAGCCTGGGCCCAAAGTGGAACCACCTCCCCCGCCACCAAAACCCGCAAAAGTGGTTGAACCGGAATCAGAGCCCAAAATTGACCCGCAGATAGCGATAGAAAAAGCGAAAAAAGAAGAAAAGAAGAAATTAGAGAAGATAAAAGCCGAAGAAATCAAAGTAAAAGCCAAAGCACTAGCAAAGAAAGAAGCTGAAGAGGAAGCGGCGGAAGAAGCTAGGTTGGAAGCCATGGACAAGAAAAAGCGTGCTTTAGAGGCTAAAAAACTTGAAGTGAAAAAAGCTGCTGATGCCAAATACGAAGCCTCATTAAAAGCTGCACGAGATGTGAATTTAAAGCGCATTGCTGGCTTAGCTGGTGCAACTGGCGGGGAAGCGGCCACAGGCACCGCAAAACAATCCACTGGGCCGTCTGCGGGCTACGCAGGACGAGTAAGCGCAAGGGTCAAGCCCAACATCGTGTTTACGGCTGAGGTTTCCGGCAATATTGAGGCTGGCGTGGAGGTTCGAACCTCGCCAGATGGAACAATTACGGGACGAAAAATCATCAAATCAAGTGGCAACAAAGCTTGGGATGACGCCGTCTTACGCGCTTTAGACAAGACGGAAATATTGCCTAAAGATACGGATGGACGCGTTCCATCACCGATTGAGATGTATTTCAAACCCAAAGACTTACTATAAATTCAATAGCGCCTTAGGCAATAAATACGCCGACTATCTGTCCATTTTACTCATAAACAATATGTGTTTTAGAGATGCCAGATTGCGCCATCCAACTGGCCAACGCAGCATCACTCGGGTAAAACTTAGCGTCATCGCCCAGCTGAATTTCAGCATTCACCACGCCTAAATCAGCTGATCGGGCAACGGCCATCCGCACCGCCATGCCGCGCTGCAAATCACCCTGCTCGGTTTGAACTTTGATGGGCGGAAATTCGCGCAGCAGGCGGCTGATATCCGGTGTTTTATCGCCAATATCGACTTTCAAATGTTTGCCGAAGCGGCAACGCGCTGTTGGTAAATCCCACACTTGGTTGATTTTGAGTCGTGGGCTACCGCCAGAGAATCGATCGGCTTGAATCACGCCCATGACGATGATCAACTCGTCTTCTTTGAACAAATTGCGGTTCGCCTGCATCGTGGCATCATCCACCGTCGTTTCGATTTGACCACTGGTGTCGTCTAGCTTGAACAAACCAATCTTGCCACGCTGACCATTGATGACGCGAAAATCACTGACGATGCCGGCTAACAATTGGGGTTCGCGCGAATCAATCAAATCATCAATCTTGCGTTTCACAAACTGTCGGATTTCACGCGACACTTCGTCAAACAAATGGCCTGAGAAGTAAAACCCCATCGCGGTTTTTTCAAGTGTTAGACGCTCTTTCACTCCCCAGGGCGTTGCGTCGCTGAGTTCTGGCTCTTGTGTGCTGGAGCCATGCGCGGCATCGTCGCCACCCATCATGTCAAACAAGCCGCCTTGGTTGGCATTGGCCTCTGCCGCACTGGCAAAGTCAAACGCTAATTCAACAGAATCGAGCATGGCTGCGCGATTTTGTTGCAAGGTGTCGAAAGCGCCAGCTTTGATCAGTGCTTCAACCGTGCGCTTGTTGATTTTGCTGCGCTCTACCCGTACGCAAAAGTCAAACAAACTGGTGAACAGTCCGCCCGATTCCCGCGCGGCGATGATAGCCTCAACCGCTTGCTGCCCCGTGCCTTTGATAGCGCCTAGGCCGTAACGAATAACGGTGGCAGAAACGGGCTCAAAGCGGTACACACCACGGTTCACATCTGGCGGTTCAAACGTGATGCCTGGTTTGCCCAAAATGGTGCGTTGCGCATCTTCGTACAAGATTTTCAGCTTGTCCGTGTCACCCATCTCAATCGTCATATTGGCGCAGAAGAACTCTGCGGTGTAATGCACCTTGATCCAAGCCGTGTGGTACGCTAGCAATGAATACGCAGCAGCGTGCGATTTGTTAAAACCGTAGCCCGCAAATTTTTCCATCAAATCGAAGATCTCATCGGCCTTGGCTTCATCGATGGCATTTTTAGACGCACCTTCGCGGAAAATTTGCCTATGACGCGCCATTTCGTCCGCATCTTTTTTACCCATCGCGCGGCGCAGCATGTCTGCACCACCGAGTGAATAGCCGCCCAATATCTGCGCGGTTTGCATCACCTGCTCTTGGTAAACCATGATGCCGTAGGTTTCAGACAACATCTCGGCAACCATAGGGTGCGGATATTCCACCACTTCGCGGCCATGCTTACGCGCCACAAAGCTAGGAATCAAATCCATGGGCCCCGGACGGTACAAGGCATTCAGCGCAATCAAATCTTCCAAGCGCGTTGGCTTCGCGTCTTTCAGCATGCCCTGCATGCCGCGACTTTCAAACTGGAAGACGGCTTCGGTTTTGCCTTCAGTAAAAAGCTTGTAGACGCGCGCATCGTCCAGCGGCAAGTTTTCGTAGGCAAAGTTTTCCTGACCGGCGTGACCTTTGCTGATGAATTCGCGCGCCAATTCCAAAATCGTCAGCGTCGCTAAACCCAAAAAGTCGAACTTCACCAAGCCAATGTCTTCGACGTCGTTTTTATCGAACTGACTCACCGCTGAGTCGCTGCCAGGTTGCTGGTAGAGCGGACAAAAGTCTGTGAGCTTGCCAGGCGCAATAAGTACGCCACCGGCATGCATGCCCACGTTACGCGTCATGCCTTCAAGTTTGCGAGCCAGTTCGAGCAGGGTTTTAACTTCGTCTTCATTGCGTTCGCGCTCAGCCAAGATCGGTTCGGCCTCGGTGGCGTAGACCATTTTGTCGTCTTTAGCGCGACCGGGCGGTGGCAACTGCAAAGTAACGCTGACCCCGGGCTTGTTAGGAATCAGCTTGCTGATGCCATCGCAAAAGGTGTAGCTCATATCCAGCACACGGCCAACATCTCGCACCGCTGCACGCGCAGCCATGGTGCCGAAGGTGACAATTTGGCTGACCGCTTCACGGCCGTATTTGAGTTTGACGTAGTCAATCACACGGTCACGGTTGGCTTGGCAAAAGTCGATGTCAAAGTCGGGCATGGATACCCGCTCAGGATTCAAAAACCGCTCAAACAACAAATTGTATTGCAGCGGGTCAAGGTCGGTAATCTTTAAGGCATACGCGACCAAGGAACCCGCCCCAGAACCACGTCCTGGACCAACGGGACAGCCATTGTTTTTAGCCCAATTGATGAAGTCGCCCACAATCAAAAAGTAACCTGGAAACCCCATCTTCAAAATTGTGCCGATTTCGAACTCTAGTCGTGCCAAATAAGTAGGTTTTTTTGCCTCTCTGACAGCTTCATCAGGGTACAAATGCTTCAAACGGACATCTAAACCCTCTTGGCAAGAATAACGAAAATACTCTTCCGGTGACAACTGCTGCCCGTTAACATTCGGCGTTGGGAATACAGGTAATTGCGGCTTGCCAAGTACCAATGTGAGGTTGCATCGTTTGGCAATTTCTAAAGTGTTAGTCAATGCCGACGGTAAATCAACAAAAAGTGACTGCATTTGCGCGCTTGATTTGAAATATTGCTCACGGGTGAACTTGCGTACGCGGCGCTGGTTACCCAAAATTTCCCCATCAGAAATACACACGCGCGCCTCGTGCGCCTCGTAGCCATCAATATCGGTAAATTGCACGGGGTGCGTTGCCACCACAGGCAGCTTCAACCGTGCTGCAAGCTGTACGGCAGCAGCAACATGCTGTTCATCATCAACCCTGCCAGCGCGTTGCACCTCCATATAAAACCGATGCGGAAACATCGTCGCCAATTGCATCGCAATCTCGCCGGCGCGTTGAAGGTCTCCCTGCAGCAAAGTTTGCCCGACTGCACCAGCTTGCGCGCCACTCAACACGATCAAACCTGCATTCAATTCAGCCAGCCAGGCCAACTTGCAAACCGCTTGTGCTTTAACGATATTTTGGGTCCAAGCGCGCGTCAGCAACTCAGACAAATTCAAATAGCCTTGGTTGTTTTGAACCAATACCAACATGCGCGACAAAGCGGTAGCGTCTTGACTCAGGCCTTCTAAAAAGATCTCAGCCCCGATCAAAGGCTTGACGCCTGATTTGCGGGCTGCTTTATAAAATTTGACGGTACCAAAAAGATTGTTTAAATCAGTAATGGCCAGCGCAGGCTGTTGATCTGTTGCGGCAGCTTGCACAACATCAGGAATGCGGTTGGTACCGTCTACGACGGAAAATTCAGTGTGCTGGCGAAGGTGTACAAACATAGCTTCTATTGTAGGAACTCCATCTGCAGATTTGTGTCATTCTGCAAAATTCTACAAAATTCAAATTTTCTTCAACAGGTATAGGCATCAAAAAAGTCCCTTGCGGGACTATTTTTTTATTGACTCAGAGGATTTTATTTAACAACTGGTTTCGCCATTTTGATATCCGTCTTAAAGCGCTCTTTCAGCATGTCGTAATACGCCTGGTCTTCAGCAGCAACCCAGGCTTGTGACACCTGAACGCGACCCTGTTTAGCAGTCGCATCATCGGCCACAACAGGGGGCAGTACTTTGTTTATTTTTGTCACATAGTAAGTGCGGCCAGCAAGCTCTACACCCACAAACTCTGGCAATTTAGAAGTCTCGGCCTTCAAAGCAGCTTCTACAATTTGCGCCGGCAGATTTTGCGGTTGGTTACGCGCAATCTCCACAGCGGTCGGCATCACAGCCGTGGCAGGCGCGGCCTTCCAAGCTGCCAGCTTCTCCATACCTTCTTTTTTGGCCAATTCGAAGCTACGTACCACCACGAGTTTTTCACGAACACGGTCTTTCACATCTGCCAAAGGCAAGGTACGCGCTGCCGTGTATTGGCTGATTCGGCCTGAAACGAGTTGTTTGCTGGCCAGCTCAAACGCTTCGGTGTTGCGCTTTTTCTCAATCGCATCAGCTGAGAAAATAGCATTCAAAAATTTAGGGTTTGCCAACACACCTGTTGCGCCAATCGCAGCAGTGCGGGTCACATTCGCAGCGGTTTTAACTTCCAGTTTTAATCTGTCAGCAATAGGCTTCAAGCTGTCTGATTGCTCGTAGACAGCATTGGTAAAGGTTTCAGCCAGTTCCGCAAATTTCTTCTGCGCTTGCTGTTTTTTGACGTCTTCAACCAACTCTGGTTTGGTTTCTTCAAAGCTGCGTTGCTTGGCTGACTTGATGTCTGTTACTTGAATGATGTGAAAGCCGAAGTCGGATTCCACCAAAGCACTGATGTCGCCCTTTTTCAAAGCGTAAGCCGCATCTTCAAACGGTTTGACCATCGCGCCACGGGGGAAGAAATCTAAATCACCGCCCTTGACGGCAGAGCCTGGGTCTTGCGAATTCGCTTTGGCGACTTCTGCAAAAGTAGCCGGTGCTTTGTTGACAGTATCCAGCAACGCCTGCGCTTTGGATTTTGCTTTTTCACGATCGGCGGCTGGGGCGCCTTTGGGTGAAGTGATCAAAATGTGACTTGCTCGACGCTCTTCTTGCGTCGCTAGGCGCGCTTGGTTCTGCTCGTAATAGCTTTTCAACTCTTCGTCGGAAACCGTGATGCTTTTCTTGATCGTTTCGATATCGAGAACGACATATTCAATGTTCGCTTGCTCTGGGGATTGGAACAAAGCTTGATTCGCTTTGTAGTAGGTTTCCAAATCTGCATCCGTCAGCGTCACTTTGCTGGCAAAACTTGCAGCATCAAAAGCGACAACTTGTACTTCACGTTTTTGCAAAAACGCATTCAAAGCCACATCGCCCACCGCATTGGTCGTGAAACCCGAACCTTGAATGCCTTTAAAGACTTGTCGTGAAGATATTTGCGAGCGCACACGCGCTTCAAACATTTCAGGCGTCAACCCTTGGCTACCAACCAATAATTTATAGCGCTCTTTGTCGATTTTGCCGTCTGGCTGACGTAAAGAAGCGATGGTTGGGTCGGATTGCAACTCATTGGCCAAGCGCTGGTCGCTGGTTTCAAAATACGCATCGCGCGCAGCAGCAGCGATGACTTGTTCACGCACCAAACGCTCTAAGGTGGCATATTTGGCTTCTGGGGTATCCAGCAGCTTGATGTCAACCGATGGGTTGGCTGCACGGATACGTTCCAATTCGTTTTTGTAAGCTGCATCTAACTCGGTTTGTTTGATCTTCCAGCCGTCAACTTGGGCAACATCTGGACCAGCATTGAACATGCTTTCATAGCCAGACATTCCACTCACCGCAAATGCTAGGATGATGAGGGCGAACAAGATCGCATAGACCGGTTTACCGTGGTTTCTAATAGTTTCAAACATAAAAACGTAACATTCCGATATGTTTTATTGATAACAAAAAAAGGCGAACCTGCAGTTCGCCCTTCATTTTTTACGTCATAAGTTTTAGATTGAGTGGTGAGTGCTGACGGGCTCGAACCGCCGACCTACGCCGTGTAAAGGCGCCGCTCTACCAACTGAGCTAAGCACCCAAGCTAAACCTGTACGTTAATTAGTTTAAAGCATCCTTCAATGCTTTACCGGGACGAAACTTTGGAACTTTTGCAGCTTTGATTTTCAAGGCTGCACCGGTACGCGGATTGCGACCGAGGCGCGCTGCGCGCTTTGTTACCGCAAATGTGCCAAAACCAACCAAAGACACTGAGTTGCCCTTTTTAAGCGTTGACTTCACAGCACCGATGATGGCCTCCAAAGCGCGTGTTGCAGCTGCTTTAGAAATATCGGATTGCGTAGCAATGTGCTCAATGAGTTCTGATTTGTTCACAGTAAACTTCCTCTTTGAAATTAGGGATAAATTGTCTCGAAGCAGATTTTAGTCGTTTTTTGGGGGGCATTGACCGGCCATGCCAGCGATAAGTTGATTAATGTGACAAAAAAATCGTCAACAAACTTATATATTTACCCTTACTTGACTCTGGCGCGAATTTCAGGGATGGCTTTTTGTAAATAGTAGATCATGGACCAGATCGTCATAATCGCCGCGACCCAAATCAGCCAAGTTCCCCACACATTTGTATCAATCACACCAAAAAGCTTGCCATGAAATAGCAAAAAAGGAATGGCGACCATTTGCGCTACCGTTTTTAGCTTCCCAATCATGTGCACCGCCATACTTTTTGAAGCACCGATTTGAGCCATCCATTCGCGCAGTGCAGATATCGCAATCTCGCGCCCAATGATGATGAGCGCCACAAAAACATCGACCCGCTTGAGGTGCACCAAGACCAGCAGCGAAGCGCAGACCAATATCTTGTCTGCCACCGGGTCTAAAAACGCACCAAACGCTGAGGTTTGGTTCAACTTGCGTGCCAAATAGCCATCCAACCAATCCGTCAAGGCAAAAACCACGAACAGCACGGTGGCAATGAGGTTTTTCGTCGGTTCGTCAATCGACAAATAATAGACGCCGATGATGAGCGGAATCGCCACGATGCGAGCCCAGGTCATGATGGTTGGAATGGTTAAGAACATAGGGCTATTGTGCTACAGGTTTAGGTTTGTGGATTCGAGAGGCTTTGCCACATGGCAAGCAAACCTTCTTTCATGCTGATTTTAGGCAACCAACCCGAGCAGCTGAGCAGTCGGCGAAAATTCAGCACATTTGCCGCAAGGTCAAAGTTGCTACGCCCCACGCCGCTGCCAATGTTGTAAACCGCACCGTTCGTGCATGCTCCAGCGCTGCCAGCAAGGGGGCAGCACAGCCATGTCTGAGGCATCAACGGCTTGGTAATGTATACGTTTGCCTGTGAACTGAAGCTCAGGCTTGCGCCCCAAGACGAGCACATCGCGTCCAGAGGCAGCCAAGGCCTCGCTCAAGTACCGACCCATAAAACCTCCGCCACCGATAATGCAACTGCGCATGTGTTGTCTTTCAGACTTGTTTGCTTATGAACAGAATATAAGCGAGGAACTTAACTTACAGCTCAGTGCAGTGCCCGATAAATCGTCTCCGCCAGCTCTTTAGACACACCCTCCACCGTCGCAATGTCCTCCGCACTCGCCATAGCAACACCACGAATACCGCCAAAGCGCTGCAACAGCTTGGCGCGGCGCTTGGGGCCAATACCGGGAATATCCTCAATTTTGCTGCCGCCCACCCGTACTTTCGCGCGCTTGGCACGCATGCCGGTGATAGCGAAGCGGTGCGCCTCATCTCGGATTTGCGCGACCAGCATCAACGCGCTGGAATCTTTGCCCAAATAGACTTTCTCCCGCCCATCGGCAAACACCAATTCCTCCAAGCCCACTTTGCGGCCTTCGCCTTTTTCAACACCGACCAACAGCGCCACATCCAGTCCCAGCTTCACAAACACCTCCCGCGCCGTGCTGATTTGGCCTTTGCCACCGTCAATCAGCACCACCTGCGGCATCAGTGACTTGGGTTCTGCACCCGTTTCCGCAGCAGCTTTCACAGCCTCTTTGTCCGCTTCGACGATTTTGCTATAGCGCCGCTCCAGCACCTGCCGCATGGCGGCGTAATCGTCCCCGCCGGTGATGCCGTCGATGTTGTAGCGGCGGTATTCCGCGCTTTGCATTTTGTGGTGGTGGAAAACCACGCACGACGCCTGCGTGGCTTCGCCTGCGGTGTGGGAAATGTCAAAACACTCAATCCGCAGCGCATCCATATCATCTGTCACCAGCTCCAACGCAGCCACCAACATACGCGTCCGTGCCTGCTGCGAGCCTTCTTCGCTCAACAACCGCGCCAGTTGGATATTGGCGTTGTTTTGCGCCATTTCCAGCCAAATACGCCGCTGCTCGCGTGGGTTGTGCACCGCAGTAACCTTAAAGCCAGCCTGTTCAGACACCGCTTTGATCAAACCTTTGTCAACCGCCACACTGGTAATCAGCGCCGCCGGAATCGGCACGTGGATGTAGTGCTGAGCGATGAACGCCTCTAAAACCAGCACCTCGACGGGTATTTCCCTACCTTTCGGACTGCTCCCACTACCGTTCGGACTGAGCTTGTCGAAGTCTTCTTCACCCAACCCTTCGACAGGCTCAGGGCGAACGGACTTGGATTCCACCATGTTCATACTCATCGCATCTTCCACATGCACCGGAAAATACTGCCTATCGCCCAAATGCCGTCCCCCGCGCACCATCGCCAGGTTCACGCAGGCTTTGCCGCCCTGCACTTTCACCGCCAAAATATCCACGTCTTTGTCCGACCCCGTGGTCTCGACGGCCTGCTGGTGCAAGATGTTCGACAGCGCCGCAATCCGGTCGCGCAGCGCCGCCGCCATTTCAAACGCCAGCTGCTCTGAGCACGCCATCATCTGCGCCTCCAGCGTTTGCAGCACCACCTGCGTTTCACCCCGCAAAAACTGCTCGGCATGCTTCACGTCTTGGCCATAAGCTTCCGGCGTGATTTTGGTCAAACTTGGCACGCAGGGACCTGAGCAGCGCTTGATTTGATACAGCAAACAAGGCCGTGTGCGGTTCCCAAACACCGAATCTTCACACGTGCGCAGCATGAACACTTTTTGCAGCAACAAAATAGACTCTTTCACCGCCCAGCCGTTGGGGTACGGGCCAAAGTAACTGTGCTTTTTATCCACCGCGCCACGGTAGTAAGCCATTCTGGGGAAGGCTTGGTTGGTAATCTTCAAATACGGGTAGCTCTTGTCGTCCCGAAACAAGATGTTGTACTTCGGGCTCAGCGTTTTGATCAGGTTGTTTTCCAACAGCAGCGCCTCTGCCTCAGAGCGCACCACCGTCGTCTCCATCCGCACAATTTTGCCAACCATGTGCCCCGTGCGCGTACCGCCGTGGTCTTTTTGGAAATAGCTGGAAACGCGCCGCTTCAGGTTGATCGCCTTGCCCACATAGAGCAAATCCCCGTTTGCATCAAAATACCGATAAACCCCAGGCAACGCCGACAAAGCCGCCACTTCGGCCAACAGCGCGTCAGAATGCGACTTGGCGGCGATGGGCAAACCGGTTATTTCGTCGATATTTGGCGGTAATTGAGGTGGCAAGTCTGGCATAAGCCTGTATTGTGAAGGTATTTTGTGGACAATCTAGCCATGGAATCCGCTCCTTCGTCCCCTTCTCCTAAATCAAAATGGGATATCTTCTGCAATGTCGTCGATAACTTTGGCGATATTGGGGTTTGCTGGCGGCTGGCTTGTAACTTGGCGGCTCGGGGGAAAGTTGTGCGACTGTGGGTGGATGATGTGTCGTCGCTGGCTTGGATGGCGCCTGGTGGTTTCGCGAATGTGGAAGTCATCAACTGCAAAAATGGTATCCCAAAAGATACCAACCTTGACCTTGGTGACGTCCTATTAGACACTTTCGATTCTGAATTTGCTATTAATTTAATAGCAGCTAAGGCGATAAATACACAGGCTAGTGGCATAAATGACACTATTTTAGAGCCCTCACCAGGAAAAAGACCCGTTTGGCTGAACTTGGAGTATTTGACGGCGGAATCGTTCGCCGAGCGCGCCCACACCCTCCCCTACGTGCACCACAGCGGTGCAGCGCTGGGCTGGATACAGCGCTATTTTTACCCGGGGTTTAACCAGCGGACGGGTGGCTTGCTGCGGGAAGCGGATTTGTTTGAGCGGAAAAAAGCATTTGATAAGACAACTTGGCTAGCGGGTTTGCCGTTTGAAGTTAGTGATCACTCTCGCGTTGAATTAATTAAATCAAGGCTTTCAAGTTCACAATTGATTTCCCTCTTTTGCTATGAACCCGCCGCGCTAGAAGTTTTGATTGACCAACTCGCCGCCAGTCAAACCCCCACTTGCCTGCTCGTCACAGCAGGACGCGCTACAAACGCTGTTAAAGCCATTATAAAAGGAAAAAAACGACTCAAGACGGCGTATTTATTGCCCAAGGTGCTATCAATTGTATATCTACCTCAACTCACCCAAACCCATTATGACCACCTGCTGTGGAGCTGCGATTTGAATTTCGTGCGGGGTGAAGATTCACTGGTTCGCGCTATTTGGGCTGCGAAGCCGTTTATTTGGCAGATTTACCCACAGCATGACGGTGCGCACCATGCCAAGTTGGACGCGTTTTTGGCGATGATGGAGGCGCCCGCGTCGCTCAAGACGGCACATATTGCTTGGAATGCATCGGCGGCAGAGCGCCAAGCTGCCCCTTATTTACCCCGTTTTCCGCAACTTGACCTGCCGATTTGGGCGCAAAGTGCTGAAAATTTAAGCAACAAACTGCGTCTGCAGGCTGATTTGGCTACAAACCTGATCTCTTTTACAGAGAAAAACAGCTAAAATCATAGGCTTTCCTGAAAATAATTCCGAATTATTTCAAGTCATTTCAGTCAACCCAAACATTCACGCACCGAGAGTCACCACTATGGCATTGAAAATCGCTCAAGAAATCCGCGCAGGCAACGTTGTCATGCATGGCAAGGACCCTATGATCGTCCTGAAAACCGAATACGCCCGCGGTGGCCGTGGTGCTGCAACAGTGCGTATGAAGCTCAAAAGCCTGATCGGCACGTTCAACACCGAGCAGGTGTTCCGCGCTGACGACAAATTTGACCAAATCGTGTTGGACAAAAAAGAGTGCACATACTCTTACTTTGCAGAGCCAATGTACGTGTGCATGGACACCGAGTACAACCAGTACGAAGTTGAAGCCGAAAACATGGGCGACGCGCTGAACTATCTGGAAGACGGCATGGAGCTGGAAGTGGTGTTCTACGAAGGCAAAGCCATCTCTGTTGAAGTCCCAACCAGCGTGCAACGCGTGATCGAGTGGACCGAGCCAGCCGTCAAGGGCGACACCTCCGGCAAAGTGCTGAAACCCGCCAAATTGGCTACAGGCTTTGAAATCGGCGTGCCAATTTTCGTCGCGCAAGGCGATATGGTTGAGATTGATACGCGTACCGGTGAATACCGCAAGCGTGTTTAAGTTTTAGACTTGCAATTTACTTGCACCTTAAAAAGGCTCTATCTGAGCCTTTTTTTATGGCCGAAAATTTCATCCACAATAGCATCATGCAAAACACACAAGACCTGAACGTCTCCCGTCTGGCCAACGCTTGGGCCGAACTACAACACCATGCCAACGAAGGCAGCCCACTGAATGCAGATGCCTACCGCCTCGCTTTTGCAGACCCTGAATTTTTGCTGCGCCGCGAGACGCGGGGTTTGCGCATGCAGCTGGAGATGCTCAAGCCGGAGCTGGAGATGCAAGCGCTGGGGATAGAAAACACGATTGTCGTTTTTGGTAGTGCGCGTTTCGCTGCGCCAGAAGATGCGTTGCGGATTCAGCAAGCGGCGATAGCATCAGGTGATGCCGAAGCGATTGCAGCAGCCGCACAAAAGATGCATAACGCCCAGTACTACGAGCAAGCGCGGCAATTTTCGCGTTTGGTAGCAGGCTATGGCGCACGCAAACCGTCCAAAGAGCGCCTCTACATCTGCACAGGCGGCGGCCCTGGCATCATGGAAGCAGCCAATAGAGGGGCACACGACTTGGGCGCTTTGACGGTGGGGCTGAATATTGCGTTGCCGCATGAACAAAGCGGCAACCCTTACGTGTCGCCTTCGCTGAACTTCAAATTCCACTACTTTGCCCTGCGCAAAATGCATTTCATGATGCGCGCCAAAGCGCTGGTCGCCTTTCCCGGCGGTATGGGCACCATGGACGAGTTGTTTGAAGTGCTGACGCTGGTGCAAACCCGCAAAGCCAAGCCCGTGCCCATCGTTTTGTTTGGCGTCGATTATTGGAAGCGCTTGATCAATTTTGATGTTATGCTGGAAGAAGGTACGATTTCAAAAGAAGATTTGGCACTGTTCACCTACACCGACGACCCACAAGTGGCTTGGCACACCATCAAAACGTTTTACCAGCTGGGTTGATACAGTATCGATTTGAACCTCGGCCTATCTCGACTTGCCTCGGCTTAACCACCCTCACTGGTTGGGTCGTCAACATCCTTATCACTCAGCAGCAAGGCCTGCGCTTGCGTCTCAGGCAATGCTTCTACTTGCTTCAAAGCACGTCCCATGGCGCGGCTGCGGGTTTCGGCGCGGTCTATGGTGTTCAGCACGGTTTGCGTTTGTGAGCGAACTGAAGCCAGCACGTCGCCAAACTTGCCGAACTCTGTCTTCACCGCACCCAGCACTTGCCATACTTCGCTGGAGCGTTTCTCCAAAGCCAGCGTTCGGAAACCCATTTGCAGCGAACTGAGCATCGCCAAAAGCGTGGTCGGCCCCGCCAAAGTGATGCGGTGGTCACGTTGTAGCGACTCCATCAAACCCGGCCGGCGCAGCACTTCGGCGTACAAGCCTTCTGTTGGCAAAAACAAAATCGCAAAATCGGTGGTGTAGGGCGGCTCTATGTATTTTTCTGAGATGGACTTGGCTTCTAAGCGAATCCGCAGCTCCAGCGCTTTGCCTGCCGCTTCTGCGCCCAATACATCGGCGTTGCCTTGCGCGTCTAGCAGGCGTTCGTAGTCTTCATTTGGGAATTTCGCGTCAATCGGCAGCCACAGCGGCTCGCCATCGACCGACCTGCCTGGCAGCTTGACGGCAAAATCGACGACGTTTTTGCTGCCCGGTTTGGTGGCAATTTGCGCACCATATTGGTCAACGGTGAACACTTGCTCCAGCAAACTGGCCAGCTGCGCTTCGCCAAAAATACCGCGTGTTTTGACGTTGGTGAGCAAATGCTTCAAATCGCCCACGCCCTGCGCCAGCGTTTGCATTTCGCCCAAGCCTTTGTGGACTTGCTCAAGGCGATCCGCCACTTGTTTGAAGCTCTCGCCCAAGCGCGCTTGCAAGGTGTTTTGCAGCTTTTCGTCGACCGTGGCGCGCATTTCGTCGAGCTTGGCGGAATTGGTGGTTTGCAGCTGCATGAGCTGCTTTTCCAGCGTGTCGCGCACCTCGTTCATGCGGCGCGCGTTGGACTCAGACAAGCCTTGCAGCTGTGTTGTCAGCGTATCAGCCAAAGTTTTTTGCAGCGTGGCGAGCTGTTGGCTGGATTGCACGGTCAGCGCATCAATCTGCGTGTTTTGCGTGCGGAAGGCTTCGCCGCTTTGTAGCACCACGGCCTGCTGAAATGCGCCGAAGCTCTGCGTCAGCTCTTGCCGGCCACCGCGAGAAGACTCAGTAATTTCACGGCGCAGCTCTCGCTCTAGCCGTTCAGAGGTGGCCGAGACAGCGCCCAAAAGCTCCACCTTGCCTTGCACGGCCGCTTCGGTCGCTTGCCTGTCGGCTTTGCGCACCGCAAACCACAGCACAACGATGATGTTGAACGCCACCAGCGCAAGCAAAGACCAAATCACGACGGCGGGGCTTAAGTTCGAAACATCCATCACGCTGATTCTACTTGGTACTGGATTTAATAACAGTAAATTAAAACCGATTTGGCTATTAATTTCAACTAATTGAGTGGTGAAACGGCTTTGCCATTGCGTAGATAACCGACCAAGTTTTCCACCGCCTTGTTCGCCATCGCCATGCGCGTGGGCACGGTGCTGCTGGCGATGTGGGGGGTGAGGACGATATTCGGCACGGTGAGCAAATCAGGGTGAACAGACGGCTCGCCTTCAAACACATCCAAGCCGGCCGCAGCGATTTGCTTGTTTTTGAGCGCCAGCGCCAAAGCGGCATCGTCCACAATGCCACCGCGCGCGAGATTGATCAAATGGGACGTTGGCTTCATCAGCGCCAGCTCAGCCGAGCCAATGGTGTGGTGCGACTCTGCAGAATACGGCACGACCAGCATGACGTGGTCAGCCGTTTGCAAGAGCTCGGTTTTACTGACATAGCGGGCTTGGCAAGCGGCTTCTGTCGCCGTATCTAACTGGGAACGGTTGTTGTAAATCACTTTCATGCCAAAGCCAAACGCGCCGCGTTTGGCAATTGCTTGGCCAATTTTTCCCATGCCGATGATGCCAAGCGTGCTGCCATGCACCTCGCTGCCGGCAAACATGTCAAACCGCCAGCTTTTCCACTTGCCAGCGCGCAGGAAATGCTCGCTCTCAGTCACACGTCTAGCGGTTGCCATCAGCAGCGCAAAGCCAAAATCAGCCGTGGTTTCAGTCAAGGTGTCAGGGGCATTGGTACCGACCACACCTGCCGCCGACATCGCTGCCAAATCAAAATTGTTGTAACCCACCGTCATGTTGGCGCAAATTTTGAGCTGCGGACAGACGGCCAACAGCTCAGCGTCGATACGCTCTAAGCCAAACGTGAAAGCGCCGACTTTGCCTTGCAGCTTCTCAATCAGCTGAGATTTTGTCCAAATGTCGTCTGCTTGGTTGGCTTCAATATCAAAATACTGCGCTAATTTTTCCAGTATTTCAGGAAAGATGGCACGTGTAACAAGTATTTTCAATTTATTCATTTTTATCTTTAATATATGACTATAGCCGGCGTATTTACTATTTAAGTAGCTATTAAATTTATAGCCTATTCGACATCAATTTATCGATGGCTAATGTACTGGCTTGGCACTCTCAACAGTTGTAGAAACAGTAGGTTTAGCTTGTACGCCTTTCCCCTGCTTTTCTTGCGGATGCCAGCCTACAACCAGCAGCAAAACGATGAAGCCGACCACATAGCCCAAAGCAATGTGCCAGCCAGCTTTGATCCAAGCGCCCACAGACTTGGCCTCAGGATACATATTACTTAAAGCAACGCCCGCAGACGAACCAAACCACAGCATGCTTCCACCAAAGCCGACAGCGTAAGCCAAAAAGCCCCAATCGTAGCCGCCCTGTTTCAAAGCGAGAGCAGTCAAAGGAATGTTGTCGAACACGGCGCTCAAAAAGCCCAAACCGAAGGCGCTTTGCCACGATGCCACAGGCAGATGCTGCACCGGCATCATGGATGCGCACATGACTAAGGACAGCAAAAAAATACTGCCTTTGAATGCCTCTGGCAGCAAACTCCAAGTCGGTTTGCGCCATGGCGTCGTCGCCAAAATAGCCACCCAAACCGCCACGCCAATGACTGGGAAGCTGCCCAAAACAGCTGGGTAGTTCAAATTAAAAAACACATTGGCGCCTACAGCGCTGAGCAAAATGATGCCAACAATACACAGGCGCGCCCAATGCACGTGTGCACCTAACGGGGAATCTTTCAAAATCGGCTGGTAAGCATGCTGCTGGCGTGCTGCGATAACGCCAAAAATGCTCAAAGCGACGAAAGAGCCCACATAAGCTTCAAACACCTGCGCTGGCGCGACGCCACCAATCCACATCATTGTTGTCGTTGTGTCTCCCACTACACTGCCCGCCCCACCCGCATTACTTGCGGCAACAATGGCAGCCAAAAAGCCGATGTGCACCTTACGCTTATACAAAACGGCGGCCATCGTGCCGCCAATCATGGCGGCTGCAATGTTGTCCAAAAAGCTGGACATGAAAAACACCAAAATCAGCATCACAAAGCCGCCCTTCCAGTCATCTGGCAGGTACTTAGGCAGGATGGCGGGGATTTCGGTTTTCTCAAAATGATCGGCCAACAATGCAAAACCCAGCAACAAACCCAATAAATTGGCAATGGTGACCCACTCGTGCCCTATCAGTTTCAATAAGCCTGAAAATCCTGGCGTGCCTGAAAAATCGCTAAAGCCGAGCTTATACAGCGTAATGACAGCCAATCCAGTCAGGGCTACTTTAAGCACATGGTGGTGAAACAGCGCGACACCCAAAAGCGTCAAACCAAAAAGGAAAAAATCAAGCGGAATACCGACGACAAACATGGGTTTGCTCCAAAAAAATATACCCGTGATGTTACCCTGAACACAAGTGTTTCAGATTGAGAATTTTCGCATTCCATCGATGCAAACCAAGGGTTAACACTAGATTGTCAGCGGTTCAATGTGCAGATGATAGTTATGTTATTCATTTCATAAGCATTGCAAAACATAGGTATGTCTGCTGCTATCGATAGTTAACCCACAGGAGTCAAAAGTATGCAAAAGATATTGCACATCAACCCAGACAAATGCACCGGCTGCTTACAGTGCGAAATGGCCTGTTCTTTTGAAAACTATGGGACATTTGCCACAGCCAAATCCCGCATCAAAGTTTTTGATTTCCACCATACCGGCAAAAAAGTTCCGTACACCTGTACCCAGTGTGATGAGGCTTGGTGCCTGCATGCTTGCCCGGTAGAGGCCATCACGGTTGACGCAGCGACGGGTGCCAAAGTCGTGAACGAGAGCACCTGCGTGGGCTGCAAGGTTTGCACCATCGCCTGCCCATTTGGCACGATCAACTACGTCGAAGAAACTGGCAAAGTGCAAAAGTGCGACCTGTGCGGTGGCGACCCCGCCTGCGCATCGGCTTGCCCAACGGGCGCGATCACCTTTATCGATGCCAACTGGACTGGTCTGGGCAAGATGGCGCAGTGGGCCGACAAGCTCGGCAACCAGACCTCAGCTTCGTAATTCAACGTATTAGTTCAATCTCTATTCATAAGGAGAACACATCATGTCATGGGCAGGAAAAATACTTCGCGTTAACTTGACTGCGGGAACCGTCAAGTCTGAACCTCTGAAGATGGATTGGGCGAATGCCTACATTGGCTCGCGCGGCTTAGGCACGAAATATTTGGTTGAAGAAATGGATGCCACGGTCGACCCTCTGTCACCGGCCAACAAAATCATCTGGTCCACGGGCCCGCTGACGGGAACGATGGCGTCGACCGGTGGGCGCTATACCGTGATCACCAAAAGCCCGTTGACCGGTGCGATTGCCTGCTCAAACTCTGGCGGCTACTGGGGCGCGGAGTTCAAAATGGCGGGTTGGGACATGGTGATTTTTGAAGGCAAATCACCGACGCCCGTTTACTTGTATGTGAATGACGATGTTGCCGAGTTGCGCGATGCGTCTCATTTGTGGGGCAAGAGCGTTTGGGAGACCGAAGGCATCTTAAAAACCAGTTTGCAAGACCCGCTCACCCGTGTCTCCAGCATTGGCAAAGCCGGTGAAAATGGCGTGCTCTTTGCCGCTGTGGTCAATGATTTGCACCGTGCGGCGGGACGCTCGGGCGTGGGTGCGGTGATGGGCAGTAAAAACCTCAAAGCTATCGCGGTGCGTGGTACCAAAGGTGTAGGCAACTTGCACAACCCCAAAGAGTTCATGAAAGTGATCGCTGAGAAGAAGAAAATCTTGGCAGAAAACGGCGTCACCGGCACAGGTTTACCCGCCATGGGCACGCAGGTTCTGATGAGTGTGATCAACGAAACCGGTGCATTGCCAACGCGCAACCACCGTGACAACCAGTTTGAAGGCGCCAAAGACATTGGTGCAGAAGCCATGGCCGCACCGCGCAAATCGGATGGTAAAAAACATCTGGTGACGAATCAAGCCTGCTTTGGTTGCACGATTGCTTGCGGTCGCATCAGCAAAATGGATGAAAACCACTTCACCATCGTCAACAAACCGCAGTACAAAGGTGCCAATGGCGGCTTGGAGTATGAAGCGGCTTGGGCGCTGGGCGCAGCCAATGGCGTGAACGACCTGGAAGCGCTGCAATATGCCAATCTGCTGTGCAACGAAGAAGGCATTGACCCGATCAGCTTCGGCACCACCGTGGGCGCGGTGATGGAGTTGTACGAAATGGGGGTGTTGACCAAAGAACAAATTGGTATTGACGCCAAATTTGGCTCGGCCGAAACACTGGCATTTTTGGCAGAAGAAACTATTTATGGCCGCGGTTTTGGCAAAGAAATTGGCCAAGGCTCTAAACGTTTGACGGCTAAATACGGTCACCCAGAACTGAGCATGAGCAGTAAAGGGCAAGAGTTCCCGGCTTACGATGGCCGTGCCATTCAAGGCATTGGCCTGGCTTACGCCACGTCAAACCGGGGTGGCTGCCATTTGCGTGGCTACACCATTGCGTCTGAGGTGCTGGGCATTCCCGTCAAAACCGATCCGTTGGAGCACGAAGGCAAACCAGAGCTGGTCAAGGCGTTTCAAGACGCGACCGCAGCGTTTGACTCATCGGGTTTGTGCATTTTTACGACCTTTGCCTGGGGCTTGACCGACCTGGCACCGCAACTCGCGGCCGCATGTGGCGACCAATACACCACCGAGGAACTGGAAAAAATCGGCGAACGCATCTGGAACATGGAGCGCGAGTTCAACAACCGCGCTGGCTTTACCGCGAAAGACGACAGCTTGCCAAAACGTTTGCTGGAAGAAGCTTGCAAGACAGGCCCAGCCAAAGGCAAGGTCAATATGCTGGCTGAGATGATGCCGAAATACTATGCCGCACGTGGTTGGGACACAGAAGGTCGCCCGACACAAGCAACGCGCGAACGTCTCGGGCTTTAATTCTAGGCTTCACATAAGGTCATAAAGAGTAAGGTCGTAAATATGCATCACGTCATCATCGGCGGTGGCCCCGCCGGCGTTATCGCTGCTGAAACCATACGCAAGCAGGCGCCGTACGACAACATCACCATTGTCAGTGATGAAGCCGTGCCGGCCTACTCGCGCATGGCGATTCCCTATTTGCTGATGGGCAATGTGAAGGAAGATGGAACCTATTTGAGAAAAGACCCGTCACACCTTAAAAATCAACATGTAAATTGGGTTCAAGCCGGCGTAAAACATGTCGATATTGCTATTAAAAAGATAGCTCTAGATTCTGGCGTAGAAATCACGTTTGATACTTTGTTGATTGCAAGCGGCTCGCACCCCATCAAGCCACCCATTCCTGGCATTGACTCTGAAGGCGTTCACACCTGCTGGACCATGGAAGATGCGCGCCACATCATGGCGCTGGCAAACAAGGGCTCGCGGGTGCTGCAATTGGGTGCGGGCTTCATCGGTTGCATCATCATGGAAGCACTGGCCGCCCGTGGCGTGAAACTCAGCGTTGTAGAAATGGGCGACCGCATGGTGCCGCGCATGATGGGATCCACCGCTGGCGGCATGATTCGCGATTGGGTGCAAGCTAAAGGTGTCGAGGTATTCACGGCGACCAAAGTTGAATCCATTGAATCTGGCGCACCCTTGAAAGTCAAATTAAGCAACGGCAAAACAATTGAAGCTGATTTGGTCATCAGCGCAGCAGGTGTGCGGCCTGCGATTGGCTTTTTGAAAGACTCCGGTATCAGTTGCTTGCTGGGTGTCTTGACCGATGCGCATTTGCAAACCAATGTACCAGGTATTTTTGCTGCGGGTGACTGCGCTGAAGCCTTTGACAAGGTTACAGGCAAAACCATCGTCAGCGCTATTCAACCCAATGCGGCAGAACAAGCGCGGGTTGCAGGCATGAACATGCTGGCTTGCAGCCGTGGCAAAGCCATGCAAGCCGAGCTAAAGGGTGTGACGCAAATCAACGTGCTGGATACGCTGGGGTTGATTTCAACCAGCTTTGGCGACTGGCAAGGCCAACCTGGGGGCGAGCAAGTAGAGCTGACTGATCTAAAAAATGGAAAACACTTGAGTTTGCAGTTCAAAGACGATGTGATGGTGGGCTGCAACAGCGTAGGCTGGACTCAGCATGTGGGTGTGATGCGCGGCTTGGTGGAAGGAAAAATCAAGCTAGGCGCATGGAAAGATCATCTCAAAAAAGACCCCACAAAATTGATGGAAGCCTACATTGCCAGCGCACAAGGGCAGCAAGCGTGGGCTGGCGCGCAAGACGAGCGACGCAGATAAGCTGTGATTGGTAAAATGGGTAGCAATGAACATCACGCTCAAGTTATTTGCCTCGCTCACTGACTATCTACCCGCCGAATCAAAATACACCAACATTGTGGCGTTGGATGTTGCGATGGGTACAACCATTGACAATATCATTGAGCAGCACCATTTGCCGCCTAAATGGGTGCATTTGGTACTGGTCAACGGTGTTTATATTTACCCCGAACAACGGGCTGCACATACACTAGTAGATGGCGATGTCTTAGCCATTTGGCCTCCAATCGCTGGCGGATAGGCCAGTAACATGCAAGCGTTTTACGAAGAAAAATTTGACCGTGAAATGGGTTGCACCGAAGCAGATTGGCTACGTCTGCTTCCCGCCGCAGTGGGCGACAACCACTGGAAACTTCAAGTCAACTCTGCCGGCGTGCGTATTGGCGATGGCGCGCTGGGCTTGAAATGGCAAATCGGCGAGCCACGCAACATTGGCCTGGTGAGCATGCCCAGGTTGCTGGTTAGTTTTCGTTTTGCGGGTTTAACGGACGAAGAACGCTTCACTTTCATGAAGCGCTTCGATCTGTACATGCACCGCGGTGGTGGCTAGTCCAACCAAGTCGTAAATTCTGCAGCTGGCACGCGCGGGGTGTTGAAGCTGTTGACCTTGTCGTTAGGGTCTGCATAACCCAAAGCCATGCCACAAACCAGCAACTCATCCTCACCCGCACCAATATGCGGCATGATGATGTTGGCAAAACCGTTCCAAGCTGCCTGTGGGCAAGTGTGCAAGCCGTGGCCACGCGCTGACACCATGATGTTTTGCAACAGCATGCCCGCATCCACCAAGCTACCGCGCCCCATGACGCGGTTGATGGTGAACATCAGCCCCACTGGCGCATCAAAAAATTTGAAGTTACGCTGGTGCTGCGCATGCATTTTGTCTTTGTCCCCTTTGCCAATATCCAGCAGGCCATACAAACTCCAACCATTCTCACGGCGGCGGTCGATAAAAGGGCTGACCCATTTTTCAGGGTAATAGTCGTAGGACTCTTGGTAGTCTGCGGCCAAGGCGGGGTTGGCGCGAATCGCGTCATGTGCAGCGCAAACTTTTTCAACCAAGCTGTCGCGGCTCGCGCCTTGCAGCGCATAGACTTTCCACGGCTGCGTGTTGGTGCCAGATGGGGCACGGCTGGAGACTTCTAAAATCTGCTCCAGCAAGGCACGCGGCACAGCTTGCTGGGTAAACGCACGCGCCGACATGCGGCTGGTGATGGCGGCATCGATCGCGTTTAAATTCATACTCATTTTCAAAGCTTCAGTCATTGCGTATTTTCTCCAGAACAGATTTCAAGTTTAAGGGCAGTGGCACCGGGCGGCGCGTGTGTTGATCGACATAGACGTGAATAAAGTGACCTTTGGCAGCGCAGATCTCAAAAGCGCCTTGCGCATTGGCGGTAAAAACACCCAGCTCATAGCGCACGCTGGAACTGCCCATACTCGCAATGCGAATGCCAAGCTCTACCTGCTCAGGGAACACCACAGGTGAAAAGTAATTGCAATGCGTTTCCACGACCAAGCCAATCGTTGCGCCATCGTGAATATCCAAAGCACCCTGCTCGATCAAATACGCGTTCACCGCCGTATCAAACCAAGCGTAGTACACAACGTTGTTGACGTGTCCATAGGCGTCGTTGTCTGCCCAGCGGGTATCTATGCGTCTAAACAAGTGGTAAGCGTTACGCGGTTCGGGGACGGGGCGTGAAGGTGTAGATGACGTTGAAGGCGTGCTTAACATGGTTGTGATTGTCTATCTGGGTGCTTGCATCAAGCTTTATTCTGCCAGCTTTGCCACTTGGCAGCGTACGCTAAGGCGACACGGTAGGTGTTCATTTGCACCTGCACGGTGTCATCAATGTCATTGCCATAACCGCCAGCCATGCTGAATGCTAATGGCATGCGGCGTTGCCACGCCCAGTCAAACACCCTCCTGTCCCGCGCCTCCATACCATCATAAGTGAGCTTGAGCCGCCCCAGCCTGTCGCCTTCGTGCGGGTCAGCGCCAGCTAAATAGATGATCAAACCAGGTTTGAACCGGCGCTCCAACTCGTCCAGCGCTTGGTCCAGCGCATGCAAATAGTCATCATCTTGGCAACCGTCGGGCAGCTCAATGTCTAAATCACTGGCTTCTTTGCGGAAGGGGAAGTTCTTTGCGCCGTGCAGGGACAAGGTAAACACACTGTCGTCGTTTTGGAAGATGCTGGCCGTGCCGTTGCCTTGGTGCACATCCAAGTCAATCACCGCCACATGCAGCGGTTTATGCAGGTTCGCCTTGTCACGACTCCACTCTGCCTGCATCAGACGCGCAGCCACTGCTGAGTCGTTGAACACACAAAACCCACTGCCTTTGTACGCATACGAGTGGTGCGTACCGCCAGCAATATTCGCAGCCAAGCCGTTTTTAAACGCCGAACGGCAAGCATCAATCGTTGCCCCCACGGACAAGCGCGCCCGCGCCACCATGGCTTCACTCCACGGGAAGCCAATCTCGCGCATCGCCGGTGCGGCAATGCTGCCACTGGTCAGCTCACGGATGTATTCAGGCGTGTGCGCCAGCGCCAACATGCCGTCACTGGCGGGAAAAGCTGTTTTTAGCTCTATGCCTTGGTATTCAGCGACCAACCGGTCCCGTAGCATGTGGTACTTGGCCATCGGGAAGCGGTGGCCTTCTGGCAGAGGCAAAACGAATTGAGCTGTGTAATAAACATCCATTGACAGATCCATTGAACTATTCATAAGGCGAGATTGTGTCAGGAGTGTGTTGTTGGATGCAGATCAAGGTTTTTAGAAACTCACCTCTAATTTGCTGCAGTGCAACATAAAACACTTGCAAAGCCTAGTAATAATCCTATAATTCAAACCATGCTGCACTGCAACATAAAAAGTTTCAGAGCAGTTCTTAGAGTAAAAGCGATAGAAGGCGAAGATCATTATTCACTTCACATGCTTTATTTATAGTTTTTAAATTTTTATAGATTGGAAATTACCATGTTGACCGTAGAACAAATCGTAGCCTCAAACAAAGCCAACCTCGACACCTTGTTTGGCCTGACCACCAAAGCCTTCGCTGGCGTTGAAAAAATGCTTGAGTTGAACGTGACCGCTGCCAAAGCCGCTTTGGCTGAGACTTCAGAGCACGCGAAAGCCTCTATGAGCGTGAAAGACGCACAAGAATTTTTGGCTTTGCAAGCCGGTTTGATCCAGCCTATGGCTGAAAAATCAGCGGCTTACAGCCGTCACCTGTATGACATCGCTACCAGCGCTGGCGCAGAATTCACAAAGAACGTTGAAGAGCAATCTGCTGAAGCACAGAAAAAATTGATGGGTTTGGTTGAAACAGCTTCTAAAAACGCACCAGCTGGCTCTGAGTCTGCTGTAACCATGATGAAAAGCGCTGTTACAGCTGCAAACAACGCATTTGAATCAGTGCAAAAGTCTGTCAAGCAAGCAACTGAAATGGCTGAGAAAAACTTCGCAGCTGCTTCAGAAACAGCGATGAAGGCAACTGCATCAGCTACTGCCACTAAAAAGCGTTAATTAACGTTTTGTCTGGTTCAAACCTCAGGGTTTGAACCAAGCAGCATAAAGCCACTCAGGTAACTGTGTGGCTTTTTTTACGTCTTTTTGCTATACATTTAATAGCTATTTAGGCAACAAATACAATTGCTAGTGTTTGTTTGTTTTACCTAAATTCACTGTTATTTTGATGGCAAATTTAAAGATGAAACTCTACTGACTCTTCACCGCAATAGCCGTCCGCAGTTGCGGCAGCGCCGCCAACATCGCCGCCCTGCCCGCTTCAATCGAGCGCCGCTTGGACGCAAAATCTGCACTCGACACCCCCGCCAGCGCGGGCCGCACGGCGACATCGGCTTCTCTCAGCTCGAACGTGTTGATTGATCGGCTCATGATGGCGAAGGTTTGCAGCAGAATATCCATCGTTCCCAGCGCGGGGTTGCTCTCTGGTGTGGCGGAGATATCGACTGCTATCACCACCTCAGCACCCATTTGCCGCGCATAACGCACGGGGACGGGCGACACCAAACCGCCATCCACATATTCACGTGTGCCAATTTTGACGGGCTGAAACACAGCGGGCACGGCGCTGGAGGCGCGCACGGCGGTGGCGGTGTCGCCCCGTATGAACAACACACCTTGGCCGCTGTGCAAATCTGTCGCGACGATGCCCAGCGGCATGGCGAAGGACTCTATGGTTTTGCCGCCGACTTGGCTGCTGACATACCGCGCCAACGCCTCGCCGCGCAGCATGCCACGGCTGACGAAGGGCAAGATCCAGTCCGTCAAGGCCGCTTCTTCCATGGTTTCAGCCACGATTTGCAGCTGTGCCCCCGTTTTGCCACTGGCATAAATGGCGGCAACCAGACTGCCAGCCGATGTGCCGACCACCAAATCGGGCTTGATGCCGGCCTCTTCCAGCACCTGAATCACCCCGATATGCGCGAAGCCACGCGCCGCGCCACCACCCAAGGCGAGGCCGATTTTGGGTAGCCGTTTGCTGATGACAGGGGGTGTAATCGACGTTGTAGGCACGGGTGGCACGGTGGTACAACCGACCAAATAAACACCCAAAAGCGACACCAAAAGAAGTTTTACACCTACAAAACTTGTGTTTTTAGGTGCTACTGTCAACCTATCGATCGCTGTCACGTTATAATTAAGAATGATTCGCATTTGCAATAAACTTTCTTTCTATTTTTTCTGCTGATTTTTCTTCTTACTTTTCAATTACTCTTTTAAGGACTCACCATGTTCAAGCGTTCAGTAACTACTTTGACTTGCCTCGCTGCTGCCTGCGGCGCATTGTTGTTAAGCAACACCGCCCAAGCCCAAAGCACAGAGAAAGTGCTCAACCTGTATTCTGCACGCCATTACGCAACCGACGAGGCGCTGTACAGCACCTTTACAAAGACAACCTATATCAAAATCAACCGCGTGGATTCCGACGATGCTGGCATTTTGACCCGCCTGAAAGCTGAAGGCGCAGCCTCTCCCGCTGATTTGATCTTACTGGTAGACGCAGCCCGTCTGACCAAAGCCGACGAAGAAGGCCTGTTCCAACCCTTCAAATCTAAGCTGCTGGACGACGGCATTCCCGCCAATCTGCGTGCTGCCGCGACCAAAGAGGGTGTCACCTGGACAGGTTTCTCCACCCGCGCCCGCGTCATCGTTTACGACAAAGTCAAAGTCAAAAGAGACGATGTTGACACCTACGAAGAGCTCGCCGACGCTAAAAACAAGGGCAAACTCTGCACCCGTTCCGGCTCGCACCCGTACAACATGAGCTTGTTTTCCTCCGTCATGGAACACCTGGGCGAGGCCAAAACCGAAGCCTTCCTCAAAGGCATGGTCGACAACATGGCGCGCGCACCCAAGGGTGGCGACACCGATCAAATCAAAGGCGTCGCCTCTGGCGAATGCGCGATTGCCATCACAAACACCTACTACCTCGCCCGCTTGATGCGCTCCACCAACCCTGAAGACAAAGCCATGATGGAAAAAGTTGGCGTGGTCTTCCCGAACCAAGCTTCTTGGGGCACGCACATGAACATCGCTGGCGGCGCCGTGGCGAAATACGCCAAAAACCGCGACAACGCGATTTTGTTCATGGAATACCTCGCCAGCCCCTTCGCGCAAGACCACTTTGCCAATGGCAACAACGAGTGGCCGACCGTCAAAGGGGTGAAAATCGACAACGCGGCACTCAAAGCCATGAGCGGCGGTTCGTTCAAAAGCGAGACGATTCCATTAGCTGCAGCCAGCAAAAACTTGGTCAAAGTGCAGCAAATGTTGGACCGTGTTGGGTATAAGTAAGCTATAAACCGTTGCACAGACGTGACTAAACCCGTTCGCCCTGAGAACCCGTTCGCTCTGAGAAGTCGTTCGCCCTGAGGTATCGAAGGGTCAGCGGGAACGGAATTACTTTCAGAAGAACGGGTGCGCATCCTCTTGGGTCATAATTGGGGTTTCCTTTGACGTGAACGTCAACGGTTAACCCCATTTTTCAACTCAAGAGGATTTCTCCATGGACATCAAAGGCAAAATATTCATCGTCACAGGCGGCGCATCAGGCTTGGGTGAAGGGACAGCGCGTCTGCTGGCGGCCGCTGGCGGCACGGTTGTGATTGCAGACATGCAGGCCGACAAAGGCGAGACCATCGCCAAAGAAATCGGTGGCGCTTTTGTGAAGTGCGACGTGACTTCTGAGGCCGATGGCCAAGCCGTGGTCGCCAAAGCCGTGTCTTTAGGCAAACTCATGGGTTTGGTCAACTGCGCTGGCATCGCCACTGGTGAAAAAACCGTCGGCAAAAATGGCCCGCACAACTTTGACACCTTCAAGCGCACCATCACCATCAACCTGATCGGCAGCTACAACATGATCCGCCTGGCCGCTGACGCCATGTGCAAAAACGAGCCAGAAGCCACCGGTGAGCGCGGCGTGATGATATCTACCGCCTCTGTTGCCGCGTATGACGGCCAAATCGGTCAAGCCGCCTACAGCGCGTCCAAAGGCGGCGTGGTCGGCATGACTTTGCCGATAGCCCGCGACCTGGCCCGCAACGGCATCCGCAACATGACCATCGCCCCCGGCATTTTCGGCACCCCCATGATGTTTGGCATGCCGCAAGACGTGCAAGACGCCTTGGCTGCAGCCGTACCGTTCCCATCACGTTTGGGCACCCCACAAGACTACGCCAAGCTAGCCAAGCATATTTTTGAGAACGACATGCTCAATGGCGAAGTGATTCGCTTGGATGGCGCGATTCGTCTGGCTCCGAAATAATTCAATTTTGATTCGCAAAAAGCCTGCATATCCTCGTATATGCAGGCTTTTTTTCTCGGCTTGTGAGTTATCAGAAACTACACCAACGACTTATACAAATTGAATGCACTGACCACAGTGATTAGCGTACCGACCAGCATTAACAAAGTACGGGTTTGTAGTTTACTGCACAGATAAGCGGCAAACGGCGCTGCAAACAAACCGCCTATCACCAACCCTGCAACGACCATCCAAGGGCCAAAACCAACCAAGGCGGTGAAAGCGATTGCACTGCCAAACGTCAAGAAAAACTCTGCGAAATTAACCGATCCAATGGTGGTTCTTGGGTCTTGACCCGTTCCTACCAAGGTCGATGTAACGACTGGGCCCCAGCCGCCTCCGCCTATGGTGTCTACAAAACCACCCAACAAAGCTAATTTGGCAACATGTTTGGGCTCTTGTCGGTTCGCTTTAATTTTTCGAAAAACTTTGCTAATGATGTAGATACCCATCACAACCAAGTAGGCGGAAATATACGGCTTGATGGCTTTTCCATCGATGTTCGTCAAGATATAAGCACCCGTTACTGCCCCAGTTATTCCCGGCAACAAAAGTTTAAGAAAAAGCTTTTTATTGACGTTGCCAAGCTTAGCGTGGGAGATGCCTGAAACACCCGTCGTAAATACTTCTGCAACATGCACGCTGGCAGATGCCATGGCTGGGCTGACGCCGCTGGCCATTAAAAATGTTGTTGAAGTTACCCCATAGGCCATTCCCAACGCGCCATCAACAATTTGAGCGAACAAGCCAACAGCAACAGCACTCCAAAAAATGTCGCTTGCCAATGCTTCACCAACCAATGCTTTTGCAGCAGCAGTGCCGTTTCCAAAAAGTTGTATGAGCAGGTAGCAAATGAGTAAAGCAAGCATGCTAGAGGACAGCCACACAGCACCACGAATAACGCGACTTTGCGAGTCGGCCAAAGCGATTTTCTCAACCGATCTTTCGAGCGGTGGAATCCCCAGCCGTTCGTGCTCAGAATTTAACGCGTTGTCGCTCAAATCTATATCTCTAAATTTCATTAAGAACGCCTATTTGATACAAAAGAATCCATGATGCCAAATATTTTATAGATCACAAAATAATATTAAATTAGATTTATATATCTATTTAAGAATATAAATCTCATACTAGAAGAAAAAATACCATGCCAGCATCAGGCTTGCAGGTAGAATAGATTCTCTAAAATACTATAAATTTCATAGCGACTTAGGCAATAAATACGCCGTCTAGAGTCATATTTGAAGGGTAAAAATGACGCATTTCACTAAACTTGGCTATGTTGCGGCTTTTGCAGCATCCTTACTCGCTGGCTGCGCAACTCAACCGGCTCCGCCATTCACCTACACCGCTCCCACCCTGCCCGAAGCAGCCTCTAGCTACACAGAAAAACCCGGCTGGGCGACTAAGAAGTTTGCGGTGGCTGCGGCGAATCCACTTGCCACCGATGCGGGCTACCAGATTTTGAAAGCGGGCGGCAGCGCGGTGGATGCGGCTGTGGCGGTGCAGATGGTGCTGGGACTGGTGGAGCCGCAGTCTAGCGGGATTGGCGGGGGGGCATTTTTGCTGCACCAAGATGGCAAACCGAACGGCAAGATGGAAGCATTCGATGGTCGCGAAACCGCACCCGCAGCGGCAACCGAGTCGCTTTTCATGGGCGCGGACGGCAAACCTATGGCGTTTAGCGATGCTGTCGTCGGTGGTCGCCCCGTTGGCGTTCCGGGCACGGTGCGCATGCTGGAGATGGCGCACAAGCAGCATGGCAAGCTGCCGTGGGCGACGCTGTTTCTGCCGGCGATTGCTTTGGCGGAAGGCGGCTTCAAGGTCAGCCCGCGATTGAACACACTCTTAACTGCTGAGAAATTCCTCAAAAACGACTCTGTGGCAGCGGCTTATTTTTACGATGCTACAGGTACAGCTTGGCCCGTGGGGCATGTGCTGAAAAACCCGGCTTACGCCGCCGTGTTGCGTCAAATCGCGGCAAAAGGCGCAAAAGCCTTGCATGAGGGCGAACTTGCACAGGCCATCGTCAACAAAGTGCGGAATCACCCCACAAATGCAGGACAACTGAGCCTGCAAGACCTAGCCAATTACGCACCAAAAAAGCGCGAGCCACTGTGTTTTGACTACAAAGTTGAGCCCGAAATCTACCAAATTTGCGGCATGCCACCGCCCAGCTCGGGGGCGATTGCGATTGGGCAAATTTTGGGCATTTTGAACAACACGGTTGCCCCGCAGCTGCCGCTGGAGTCAGCCAAAGCGCCCACGCCTAACGAATTTCTCAGCCCCGAGTGGCTGCATTTGTACCTGGAAGCCTCCCGCCTTGCCTTTGCCGACCGTGCGCAGTACGTGGCTGACCCTGATTTTGTTGAGCCGCCAGCGGGAAGTTGGGCGCAGATGCTGAACCCTGTTTACTTGGAGAAGCGCTCTAAATTGATCACTAATGTGAGCATGAAAACCGCTTCAGCCGGTATACCACTTCCCTATGATGCTATTAAAAACAATGCAAATGCACGCATAGATTTCAAATATGCACCCATGCCCGACCAGCCCGAATACGGCACATCGCACATCAGCATCATCGACGCGTCGGGCAATGCGCTGGCGATGACGACGACGATTGAGGGCGCTTTTGGGTCTATGCAGATGGTGTCCCCTAGCCCCGCCATGGCAGGGGGATTTTTACTCAACAACGAGCTGACCGATTTCAGCTTCGCCGCTGCAGACGCGTCAGGCAAACCCATCGCCAACCGCGTCCAACCCGGCAAACGCCCCCGCTCCAGCATGTCCCCCACCTTGGTGATCGACAAAACCACAGGCCAAGTCATCATGAGCGCCGGCAGCCCGGGCGGTGCGCTCATCATTCACTTCACCGCGAAAACGCTGATCGGCACGCTAAATTGGGACATGAACGCACAAGAAGCCATCAACCTGCCCAACTTCGGCTCACTCAACGGCCCCAGTATTCTGGAAGCCAAGCGCTTTCCACCCGCAGTCGTCGAAGCCCTGAAAGCCAAAGGCCACGAGATCAGAGAAATCGATATGACCAGTGGGCTGCAAGCGATTGAGCGGACGACTTCTTCTGGCGCTGCGACCTATGACGGCTTCTTTGGCGGGGCGGATCCACGGCGGGAAGGGGTGGTTTTGGGGGATTGAAAGGGGATTGCAAAGGGAATAAGGCTGATTTAAAGGCTTTTTTTGCTGTAGCCAGCGTATTTATTCCCTAATTCGCTATATTATTTATAGCTTAACTCACATTTTCTTCACAAACAGTTACAGCACCTTTACACAAGCGTTGCAAACCTCGGTCAGCTTCGGTCTTCTGATAGCCGTTGTAGTTGTACTGAAACACATTTGCGTATGGTGCGCTGGTGGCCTCAGTTTCTAGTCCAGAACAATTTGGACTTATTAGGAGCTAAGACATGAAAAATATCGCTACAAAAAGTATCGTCATTAAGAGTATGGTCGCCACCGCATTGTTGGCCGCTGCCGGCGTCACTTTGGCGCAATCTGGCCCTGCTAATGCGTTTGGCGTTGTGATCTCTGCCACGCCCGTGGTGCAGCAAGTGACCGTGCCTCAGCAAGTTTGCACCACGACAACCGTGCAATCCTACCGACCTGCAGGCGGTGGTGCGTTGATTGGTGCTTTGGTCGGCGGTGCTTTGGGCAACCAGATTGGCCGTGGTCATGGGCAAGATAGCCGTGCGATAGCAACCGTGGTGGGCGCACTGGGCGGCGGCTTTGTGGGCAACCAGATTGAAGCGCAAAACTATGCAGGACAGTACCCAAACCAGACTTGCCACACCCAAAACACGGTAGAAAACCGCACTGTGTCGCATCATGTGCTGTATGAATATACAAATCAGCGTTACACGGTGCAGATGCCAGCGACGGGTGATTTCCGTCCAGGTGCGCGGATTGCGCTGTATGTGGAAGCACCCGTACAAAACTATGCGCCCGTGCAAACCGTGACTTATGTGAACCCAGTGGCGCCTGTGGTTTATTACTACGACTCATTTGCACCCACTGCACCACGCTATTTCTACAACTCCAACTACTACGCGCCACGCGCTGTGCAGCGCCCAGTGCACACAGTTCGCCACCCCGTGCAACCCGTGCGCTACGACCGTGGGTATGACGACTACCGCAATTGGCGTTAAATTTAAGCGCACTGCTTAGAGTGCCTTAAAATCAGGGGTTGTGCGTTGCAGCACAGCCCCTTTTTTATTGCCTAAAATTTGACGCACCATGACCACATCCACAGTTACCCCTCATTTCCACAACGTCACCGTTGCCACCACCGCCAGCGTTTACTTTGACGGCAAATGCGTGAGCCACGGCATCACCTTGGCGGATGGCACGAAAAAATCAGTTGGCGTGGTGCTACCATCCACCCTCACCTTCAACACCGGCGCACCTGAAATCATGGAATGCACGGCTGGGAGTTGTGAATACAAGCTCGCAGGAACTGACGCTTGGGTGAAGTCTGTGGCGGGTGAAAAGTTCAGCATCGCGGGTAACTCCAGCTTTGAGATTCGGGTGACTGAGGCTTACCACTACATTTGCCATTTCGGTTAATCCATTGAATCAACCGAAGCAATCAAAAAAATAACGAAAAGAACGCCATGTCCGCCACCATTCTGCAAAACCTTCCCATCAACCAAAAAGTCGGCATCGCCTTCTCTGGCGGCTTAGACACCAGCGCGGCGCTGCATTGGATGAAGCTCAAGGGCGCGATTCCCTACGCCTACACAGCAAATTTAGGCCAGCCCGACGAGGCCGATTATGACGAAATCCCTAAAAAGGCGATGGAATATGGTGCAGAAAAAGCGCGCTTGATTGATTGCCGCAGCCAGCTCGCTGCTGAAGGCATTGCCGCGCTGCAAGCCGGCGCGTTTCACATCTCCACCGCTGGCGTGACTTACTTCAACACCACGCCGCTGGGTCGCGCAGTCACAGGCACGATGCTGGTGGCCGCCATGAAGGAAGACGATGTCAACATTTGGGGCGACGGTAGCACCTTCAAGGGCAACGACATTGAGCGTTTTTACCGCTATGGCCTGCTGACCAACCCATCGTTGAAAATCTACAAACCGTGGTTGGACCAGTTGTTCATCGACGAACTGGGCGGCCGCACAGAGATGTCTGCGTTCATGACGAAAGCCGGTTTTGGCTACAAAATGAGCTCGGAGAAAGCCTATTCAACCGACTCCAACATGCTGGGTGCGACGCACGAAGCCAAGGACTTGGAGTTTTTGAACAGCGGCATCAAAATCGTCAACCCCATCATGGGCGTGGCGTTTTGGAAAGACGAGGTTATCGTCAAAGCCGAAACCGTCAGCGTACGCTTTGAAGAAGGCCAACCGGTTGCGCTGAACGGCGAGACTTTTGCGAATACTGTAGACCTGATCATGGAAGCCAACCGCATCGGCGGCCGCCACGGTTTGGGCATGAGCGACCAGATCGAAAACCGCATCATCGAAGCAAAAAGCCGCGGCATTTACGAAGCCCCTGGCTTGGCGCTGCTGCACATCGCCTACGAGCGCTTGGTCACTGGCATTCACAACGAAGACACGATTGAGCAATACCGCATGAACGGCCTGAAACTGGGCCGCCTGCTGTACCAAGGCCGCTGGTTTGACCCGCAAAGCATCATGCTGCGCGAGACCGCACAGCGTTGGATTGCTCGCGCCATCACCGGCGAAGTCACCCTAGAGCTGCGCCGTGGCAACGATTATTCACTTTTAAACACCGAAAGCGCCAACCTGACCTACAAACCAGAGCGCCTGAGCATGGAAAAAGTGGAAGACGCCCCGTTCTCCCCCGCGGACCGCATCGGCCAACTGACCATGCGTAACCTGGACATTGTGGATACCCGCGACAAGCTGGGTATTTATGTCAAAACTGGGTTGTTGACCATGGGTGACAGCACGGCGCTGCCGCAGTTGGGCGAGAAGTGAAGTCTCAGACCACCACCGGCTCCGGCTCCAGCCGGATGCCAAAGCGCTCGTAAACACTGGTTTGAATCGCCTTGGCTAAGGTCATCACCTCGCCGCCCGTGGCGCCTTTGGCGCCGCTTCCAATTTCACTATGGCCACGGTTCACAATCACCAACGCCTGTTTCTCATACACCGCCGCGTTGCCGACGCTTTTGCCTTTCCAGCCACAAGCATCAATCAGCCAACCCGCCGCCAGCTTCACCGTACCATCGTCTAAGTGGTAATGCACAATTTTGGGTTCGCGCTGGATGATGTCGGCACACTGCTCGGCACTAACCGTTGGGTTTTTAAAGAAGCTGCCGGCGTTGCCTATGACTTTGGGGTCGGGCAATTTAGCGCTTCTGATGCTGCAAATCCACTCATAAATTTGTAGCGGTGTAGGTATATAATTTGTAGGCTCCAGCCCTAAAGCTATCATTTTTTTTTCGATATCCGCATAACCCAACACTGGCTTCCATTCTTTGGATAATGCAAAACGTACGTGCGTGATCAGTGTTTTACCGCCAAGGCCGAAATCGCCCTCTCTTGCCGCAACGTGTTTGAACACTGAGTCGCGGTAGCCAAAAGCACATTGCGCGGCGTTGAGGGTGAAAGTCTCACCCGTGTCCAGGTTGATGGCATCTAGCTCATGAAAGCGGTCTTGCAGCTCCACGCCGTACGCCCCTATGTTTTGCACTGGGCTGGCGCCGACCGAGCCTGGAATCAACGCCATGTTTTCCAAGCCCGGGTAGCCGCTGTAAACGCACCAGGTCACAAAGTCGTGCCAGTTTTCACCCGCACCCGCTTCGACGATCCAGTGTTTGTCGGTTTCTTGCACCACATGTTTGCCGGTGATTTCGACTTTCATCACCAAAGGCTTGATGTCGCCGGTGATGACGATGTTGCTGCCGCCGCCGAGCACAAATTTCGGCTGCAGGGCCAATTTAGGATCGACCAAAACAGCCAAAACATCGTTGACGGAGCTGATTCGCACCATAGTTTGTGCTTTGGCGACGATATGGAAGGTATTTAGCGACTCTAGGGCTACATTTTTCTCGATGAACATGGGACAATTGTCGCATTCAAAGCTGTATCAAAATCTCTAAAATACGCTGAAATTACTCAAAAACTCCATAAAGAAGCTGAACCATGCCCTCATTTGACACCGTCTGCGAAGCCAATTTCGTCGAAATCAAGAACGCCATCGACAACACCAGCAAGGAAATCAACACCCGTTTTGACTTCAAAGGCACCTCTGCCGCCGTGGAGTTGAAGGAAAAAGACAAAGAAATCATCATGTATGGCGACGCCGCCTTTCAGCTTGACCAGGTGGAAGACGTGCTGCGCAACAAGTTGACCAAGCGCAACGTCGATATCCGCTTTTTGGACAAAGGCGATATGCAAAAAATCGGTGGCGACAAAGTCAAAGTGCACATCAAGGTGAAAAACGGCATTGAAGCCGAAGCCGCGAAGAAAATCACCAAGCTGCTGAAAGAAAGCAAACTCAAAGTGCAAGCCGCGATTCAAGGCGACGCCATCCGCGTGACCGGTGCCAAGCGCGACGATTTGCAGGGGGCGATGGCGCTGATTCGGTCTGAGATCACCGATATGCCAGTGAGCTTTGACAATTTCAGAGACTGAACATGACCCCCACGCTTTTCGCTGCGCGTGATGCGCTGCCCCCCGAGGGGGCCGCGAGTTTGCTGGCATGCATGTTCTTGTTTCTCCAAGTTAGAGGTGTCGACGCGATTGTGCGCCTTTACTTTCAACACTCAAAGCTTCTTCTGCCAAAACATCGCCCTGCCCATTTCTGGGTCTAACTGGTAGCCCGCAAAGCCATTGGCGATGTAGGCGGCTTGCGCGAGTTTGTTGCCTTCCAGGACTTCCAGGGTGAGTTTGCAACAGCCCAGAGTGACGGCAATCGCTTCGGCTTTTTGGAGGTCTAGCATAGTCACCTAGAAATCATTTTCACTATACATTTAGTAGCGGCTTAAGCAATTAATACGCTGGCTAGAGGCATATTTATACCCCTAAAAAGGCATTTTCAATGCTTTTTAGCTTTCGGCTTAACGGCAGCAGCTGCTACGGGCTTTTTATCGCCTAATTTGGGCTCTGTGCCTTTGATCAAACGGGTGATGTTGGCGCTGTGGCGGTAGGCTAGCAGCATGGCGATCACCACCAAGGCGAGCGTGATGTAGCGGTCTGCTGCCCACAGCACGCGGTCGCCAAACAGGTAGGCGACGGGTGCAAAAACAGCGGCGACCAAAGAGGCTAAGGACACGTAACGGAAAAAGTACTGCACGATGGCAAAGCTGATAACGCAAACCACGCCCAGCGCCCAATGCACGCCAAACAACACGCCCACCGCCGTAGCCACGCCTTTGCCGCCCTTGAATTTGAAAAACACAGGGTACAAATGCCCTAAAAACGCCGCGATGCCTACCATGGCGACTGTGCCATCGCTTAAACCGAAGTCTCGCCCCAACCACTGCACCAGCGCGACGGGAATGTAGCCTTTCAGCGCGTCCAACACCAGCGTGATAATCGCCGCAGACTTGTTACCCGAACGCAAAACATTGGTCGCCCCTGGGTTTTTGCTGCCAAAGGTGCGCGGGTCGTTCAGCCCCATGACTTTGCTGACGATGACGGCGAAGGACAAAGAGCCAATCAAATAGGCGGCGATGGTGGCAAGGATGGGGTAAAAAGTGCTGATATTTTCCAAAATTTGTCTCCTCTATTTTTATTTTCTTTGAGTGCCGTGGATTCCCGCCTTCGCGGGAATGACAGTCTATTGCGCAGGATCGCGAATTTCCCAGCGGATTTTGTCGATTTCGGCCAGCACCTCAGGGGACAGCGTGGTGCCGTAGGCGTCAATGCACTCATCCAGCTGTGCCACCGTGCGCACGCCGATGATGGTGCTGGTGATTTGCCATTTGGTGTAGCAAAACGCCAGTGCCATTTGCGTGGGCGACATGCCGTTGGCCAGCGCCAACGCGTTATAGCGGCGCGCCGCGATGAGCGCATCTGGGCGACCCCAGCGCTGTTTGCG
>CANKRG010000015.1 GCA_947485165.1 Comamonadaceae bacterium | reverse complement strand
GACGGTGAGTGTGGAGACGGCGCAGATCACGGCACAGATGACGGCTAAGGTGCGGGATTTAGAGCGGTAAAACAGTCAATTTAGAGGTAAATTTGTCTGTAGCCGACGTATTTATTGTCTAAGGTGCTATTTAAAATGTAGCATTTCTACAGCCTCGTAGCACCATAAATTAAGGTCAGAGTCCAATTTCGATGGTATTTGATTGTCCGTCGAAGGGTGAATTGTCCTGAATTGGAATCTGACCCTAATTTATTTGTAGGTTAAATCCCCCCTAGCCCCCCTTTTTCAAAGTGGGGAACAAGTCAAAATCGGGGAAAAAGTGACCTTCGCGCTAGTCTTCCCACTTTGAAAAAGGGGGATTGAGGGGGATTTAAGCGTTCAGTAGAAACTAAAATCTAGTCGAATTTACTATAATTTTAATAGCACCTAAGTCAATAAATGCGCAGGCTATAGCCAAAAATACCCTCTATTTAGGTAGAAAAAGCAGCCAATACACCAGTAGCAGGTTAAACAGCACCGAAATCCCCAACCCAATCTTCCAAACCACCGTTGGGTCGCGCTGGATCAGCGGGGTGGCTAATGGGGCGCTCAAGGGGCGGGAGGCACCTCGGTCTAGGGCTAGGAGGAGTTCTTCGGCGGTTTCGAAGCGTTGGTTTTTATCTCTGGCGATGGCTTTTAGGACGATGTTGTCCAGCCATTTCGGGATTTCGGGGCGGTGGCGGCTGGGGGCTAGGGGGTCGCGGTAGTAGCGGCCGGACTGGCCGGGGAGCACTTCGCCGTAGGGGAGTTTGCCGGTCAAGAGCTGGTACAGGGTGACGCCTAGGGCGAATAGGTCGCTTTGGGCGTCGGGCAGTTCTTTGTTATCGTCGCCAGCGTTTTTAAAGTGAACACCCCATTGCTCGGGGTTGATGTAGCTGGGCGTGCCTGCGTGCAGGTCACGCATGGACGCCGGCTCTTTGCCGCTGAGGGCGACGCCTAAATCTAGCAAACGCAGCACGCCGTCTGTGCCTTGGTGCAGATTGGCGGGCTTGATATCGCGGTGAATCACGTTTTGGCGGTGCAAATGGCTGAGCGCTTTGGTGATTTGGGTCGCGCTGCTTAAGGCGTGGGCAACGTCGAAGGGCGCACCTCTGTCTAGTTGCTGTTGCAGGGTTTCGCCCTTGTGCCAGTCGTAGACGATGTAATACTTTGAGCGCAAGGCGACTGCGGTGTCTTCAGCCTTCAAGTGCACCAAGGAATCAGCCGCACGTGTCGTCTGCAATTGTTGCGTCAACCACGCTTCATGCACCAACATGGTGCGTTCTTCTTTGTCTTTGGTGCGGCTGGGGTGCAGGGTTTTGAGGGCGTAGAGTTTGCCTGTAGTTAGCTCTTTCACTTGGTAAATGACGTTGATGCCGCTGTCAGCCACGGGTGCGAGCACCTCAAAACCGTCTATTTTGTCGCCCACTTTTAAGAGCGGCGGAATCGGCAAATTCAAAGCGGCGAGGGTGGCATCTTCTAAGGTAGCTTCAGACAAGCCTTTGACATGGGCGACGAGGGCGCTGGCGTTGTCGTTGCTGCCGGATTTCAGCGCGGCATCAACCAAATTTTCAGCCAAAGTTTCACTCAAACTCTGCCACGATGTGCCAGATTGCTGCTCAATGTCTTTGAAAATGGACTTGATTCGTGCGTCTGACAGCGAGCCGTAGACCCCATCGGACAGCAAAATGAAGCAGTCCCCCAGCATCACCTCGCCTTGCGAATAGTCAACCGCCAAGCGGTCTTCCGAGCCGACGCTGCGTAAAAGCTGGTGTTTGAAATCGGTGTGGTTAACGATGTGGTCGTGCGTCAGCTGGGTGAGTTGCCCATCGCGCAGCAGGTAGCAGCGAGTGTCGCCCACGTGGGCGAGGGTATAGGTTTGGCCGCGCAGCACAAGGGCGGTCAAGGTGGTGAAACCCAGTTCGGGGCGGCGTTTGTTGAGGGCGACCAGCCACGCATTTTGCGCGGCGATGATGCGGTCCAACGCCACGCTGGTGTCCCACGTGGGCGGGGTACAAAAGTAATCACGCACCAAACTGGTGACTGTTGTCTGCGCAGCCTCTTTACCCATGCCGCCCATGCTCACGCCATCTGCGATGGCCATGATGACGCCCATGTCTTTGTCGTCTTTGCCGGGCAGCATCGCGCCAGCGAAGTCTTCGTTGATGGGTTTTGTGCCCGCTAGGGAGGTGTAGCCAATGTCAATATCGTTCATGTTTTACTTTCTATGAACTAAGTAGCAAGAAGTAAGCCACATTAAGTCACTATTTAGGCATATTGGCACGAGGCTTGCATGTTAATGGTGCAACGCAGCAATAGTGCACTTAGGAGCTACATGAAAAAATTGAAATTAGTGATGGTTGGCAACGGAATGGCGGGGGTTCGCACCGTCGAAGAGCTTTTGAAAATCGCACCAGATTTGTACGACATCACCATTTTTGGTGCAGAGCCACAACCTAATTACAACCGAATCTTGCTCAGCCCCGTGTTAGCTGGTGAGCAAACGCTGGATGAAATCGTTTTGAACAGCTGGGAATGGTACACAGACAACAACATCACCCTGCATGCCGGTAAAAAAGTCGTCAACGTTGACCGTGCTCGTCGCATCGTGACGGCGGATGATGGCTTGGAAGTCGAATATGACCGCTTGCTGATGTGCACTGGCTCCAACGCCTTCATGCTGCCGATTCCGGGTAAAGATTTAGAAGGCGTGATTGCCTACCGCGACATAGCGGACACCAACTTGATGATCGAGGCGTCCACCAAATACAAAAAAGCCGTCGTCATTGGTGGCGGTTTGCTGGGTTTGGAAGCTGCGAATGGCTTGATGCTGCGCGGCATGCAAGTCACCGTTATCCACGTCATGCCCACCTTGATGGAGCGTCAGTTAGATGCAGTTGCTGGCGGTTTGTTGCAAAAATCTCTCGAAGAGCGCGGTTTGAAGTTCGTCATGGGTGGTCAAACACAGGCGCTGATTGGCGATAAAGATGCAGGTAAGGGCGGCAGGGTGATGGCTTTGCAGTTCAAAGACGGCACAGAAATTCCTACCGACTTGGTCGTGATGGCGGTCGGTATCCGCCCGAACACCGAGCTGGCTGAGAAAATTGGCATTTATTGCAACCGCGGCATCGTCGTCACCGACACCCTGCAAACCGTGACCGATGCACGTATTTACTCGGTGGGTGAATGTGCTGCGCATCGTGGCATTGCGTATGGTTTGGTCGCGCCATTGTTCGAGCAAGCTAAAGTGGCGGCGAACCATTTGGCTGAGCACGGAATTGGACGCTACACTGGCTCGTTGACATCGACCAAGCTCAAAGTCACGGGTATCGATTTGTTCAGCGCCGGCGAATTCCAAGGCGGCGAGGGCACGGAAGAACTCATCATGAGCGACCCGTTTGGTGGCGTGTACAAAAAGCTGGTCATCAAAGACGACAAGTTGATAGGCGCTTGCCTGTATGGCGATACCGTGGACGGCAGCTACTACTTCAAGCTGTTGCGCGATGGCCGCAGCGTGGCTGATATTCGCGACAAGCTGATGTTTGGCGAATCCAACATCGGCGACACCGGCCACGAAGGCCACAGCAAAGCGGCGACCATGCCGGATGACGCGGAAGTCTGCGGCTGCAATGGTGTTTGCAAAGGCACGATTGTGAAAGCGATTCGCGAAAAAGGCTTGTTCACGGTTGACGAGGTGCGCAAGCACACCAAAGCCAGCGGCGGCTGCGGCTCTTGCACCGGCTTGGTCGAGCAGATTTTGATGTTCACCGCCGGTGGCGACTACTCCGCCACGCCAAAAACCAAAGCCATGTGCGCCTGTACCGACCACGGTCACCAAGCGGTGCGTGAGGCGATTGTTAAAAACAAGATTTTGACGATTGCCGATGTCTACCAGTTCATGGAATGGCGCACTCCGAATGGCTGCGCCAGCTGCCGCCCGGCGGTCAACTATTACCTGATTTCCAGCTGGCCGAAAGAGGCCAGGGACGACCCGCAAAGCCGCTACATCAACGAACGCAGCCATGCCAACATCCAGCGCGATGGCACTTACTCGGTCATCCCGCGCATGTGGGGCGGCCACACCACGCCGGACGAGTTGCGCCGCATCGCGGATGCAGCTGACAAGTACAAGATCCCGACCGTCAAGATCACGGGCGGCCAGCGTATCGACTTGTTGGGCGTCAAAAAAGAAGACCTGCAAGCCGTCTGGAAAGACATTGGCATGCCCACCGGCATGGCGTATGCCAAGGCCTTGCGCACGGTGAAAACCTGCGTCGGCAGTGAATGGTGCCGCTTCGGCACGCAGGACAGCACGCAAATGGGCAAAGACCTCGAGCACGCGCTGTGGGCGATGTACGCCCCCCACAAGGTCAAGCTGGCCGTCAGCGGCTGCCCGCGCAACTGCGCCGAATCCGGCATCAAGGACGTCGGCGTGATCGGCGTCGATTCAGGCTGGGAAATCTATGTGGGCGGCAACGGCGGCATCAAGACCGAAGTGGCCCAGTTCCTGGTCAAGGTCAAGACCGCGCAGGAAGTTCTGGAGTATGCTGGCGGCTTCCTCCAGCTCTACCGTGAAGAGGGCTGGTACCTGGAACGGACGGTGCACTACATCCACCGCGTCGGCCTCGATCACGTTAAAAAGAAGATTGTCGACGATGCCGCAAGCCGTGTAGCCCTGTGGGAACGGCTACAGTTCAGCGTGGCTGACGTGCCCGATCCGTGGTTTGAGTCCAAAGCGGCCGCCGTCGATACCCGTCAGTTTGAGAAGTTGTCAGCCTAAGTCAGGATAGAAATATGAGTGAATGGAAAAAAATCTGTCTGGTGCAAGACATTCCCGTCTTGGGTTCACGCCGCGTGCAGCGTGCCAAGGGCATGGACGTGGCGGTGTTTCGCAACGACCAAGACCAGGTGTTTGCGCTGTTAGACCGCTGCCCGCACAAAGGTGGCCCTTTGAGCCAAGGTATCGTGTTCGGCACCAGCGTGGCTTGCCCGCTGCACAACTGGACGATAGGCTTGGCGACTGGCTGCGCCAAAGAGCCGGATGAGGGTTGCACCCAAGCCTTCCGCGTGCAGGTGACCGATGGCGTCGTGCATCTGAACCAGCCAGAGCTCGACACCTTGGCTTTAGACCAAACTGCGCCTATGGCGGGCCCAAGTAGCAAGGTCAGCGTCAACGCATGACTTCCCACACCGTTCGGGCTGAGCCCTTCGACGGGCTCAGGACAGGCACTGTCGAAGCCTCTTTAATCGCAACCCTTCGACAAGCTCAGGGCGAACGGGATTTGAAAATCGAAACCAAATCGACGTGCCCGTACTGTGGCGTAGGCTGCGGGGTGGTTATTGAGTCTGAAGGCAATCAAATCACCGGTGTGCGGGGTGACCCGCTGCATCCAGCCAACTTTGGGCGACTCTGCTCCAAAGGCGCCAACCTGCATTTGACAGCCACGGCAGCGGTGACGCAGCAAACCCGCTTGCTGCACCCTATGCAGCGTGCGAGTAGAACTGCCGCCCCTCAACGCATCTCTTGGGATGCAGCTCTGGACAGCACCGCGCAGAAGTTTGCCCAAGTCATTGGCGACCACGGTCCGGATGCGGTTGGGTTTTACATTTCAGGTCAGTTGTTGACGGAGGACTATTACGTCTTCAACAAGCTCGCCAAGGGCTTGATCGGCACCAACAACATCGACAGCAATTCCCGCCTGTGCATGAGCAGCGCGGTGGCCGGCTACAAGCAAACGCTGGGTGCGGATGCGCCACCGGCTTGTTATGACGACGTGAACCACGCGGGCTGCATTTTCATTGTCGGCAGCAACACCGCGTTTGCGCACCCGATTTTGTTCCGCCGCATTGAAGACGCCAAAAAGACCAACCCGGCGATGAAAATCATCGTGGCCGACCCGCGCCGCACCGACACGGTGGAGCTGGCCGACTTGTTTTTACCCATTCAGCCCGGCACCGATGTGATGCTGTTCAACGGCATGCTGCACATCATGCTGTGGGAAGGCTGGATCAACAACGATTTCATCAACACCCATACCGATGGTTTTGACGCCCTCAAAACCACGGTGCGCGATTGCACACCTGAACTGACCGCTGACATTTGCGGCATCAAAAAAGAAGATCTGTTTGCTGCTGCCAAGCTGTTTGCCACCAGCAAAGCGACGCTGAGTTTGTATTGCCAGGGGCTGAACCAGTCCAGCAGCGGGACGGCCAAAAATGCCGCGCTCATCAACTTGCACTTGGCGACCAAACAAATCGGCAAACTGGGCGCTGGCCCTTTGTCGCTCACCGGTCAACCCAATGCCATGGGTGGCCGCGAAGTGGGCGGCATGGCCAATTTGATGAGTGGACACCGTGATTTGGCGAATGCTGAGCACCGGGCTGAGATTGAAAAGCTGTGGAACGTGCCTTCTGTGCCTTCCACACCGGGTAAAACTGCCGTTGAGATGTTTCAAGCCGCTGCTGATGGCGAGATCAAAGTGCTGTGGATTGCTTGCACCAACCCCGCGCAAAGCATGCCCGATCAAGCGGTCGTACGCAAAGCTTTGGAGCGCGCTGAGCTGGTGATTGTGCAAGAAGCGTTTGCTACGACGGCCACTTGCGCCTATGCCGATATTTTGCTGCCGGCGACGACTTGGGGCGAAAAAGAGGGCACAGTGACCAACACGGAGCGTCGCATCAGCCGAGTTCGCCCCGCCGTGGCAGCGCCGGGCGAGACTCAGCATGACTGGTCGATAGCCGCTGAATTTGCGCGCCGATTGGAAAAACTACTTACAGAGAAAAATAAGTCCGTTTGGGTTGAGCCCTTTGACGGGCTCAGGACAGGCTCTGTCGAAACCCTTCGACAAGCTCAGGGCGAACGGGGAATGTTTGATTACCCCACGCCAGAATCCGTCTGGCTGGAGCACCGCGAATCTACCCGTGGGCGTGACTTGGACATCACTGGTATGAGTTATGCGCTGTTAGAGGCAACGCCTTTGCAGTGGCCCATGAGGGAGGGCGAATCCGTGGGCAAGGAGCGTTTGTATGAAGACAATGTTTTCCCCACAGCCAGCGGTAAAGCAAACTTCGTCAACACGGTTTACAAACCGGTGTCAGAGCCGCGCGAGTCGCGCTTTCCGTTTTCCCTGACCACAGGCCGACTGCGTGACCAATGGCATGGCATGAGCCGCACCGGTACCTTGGGTAAATTATTTGGTCACGTGGCTGAGCCGTCTGTGCAGATGAATGTTCAGGACATGACCCGACGGCTCATCAAAGAGGGCGATTTGGTCCATGTGACCAGCAAGCGCGGCTCGATTTTGCTGCCCGTGCAAGCATCCAAAGAAGTAGGGATGAGCCAAGCCTTTATTGCCATGCATTGGGGTGAGGAATATTTGAGCGGTCAAAGCAGCAACGGAGAGCGTTTGGCGGGTGTCAACGCGATCACCACCTCCGCTTTCTGCCCTACATCCAAGCAGCCCGAGCTGAAGCATGCCGCTGTCAAAATTTTAAAAGCCGAGTTGCCTTGGACGCTGTTAGGCGTGGCTTGGCTGCCGAGTGATCAAGCTTTGTCAGCACGAGAAGCCCTGAAAGCTTTGATGCGTTTGTTCCCTTTTGCTAGCTGTGTGCCGTTTGGGGATAACAAAGATGTTGGCTCTGAATCTAATGGAATCGCGCGTACAGGTTTGCTGTTCCGCGCCGCTGGGCATGAAGCGCCGACTGAAGAAATTTTGAAGCAGATTGAAACTGTCCTAGGTTTGAACGTAGCCGCAGGTTCAAGCCAGTCGAGTCAAGTATTGCGCTATGCCGACAAGAAAAAAGGCCAACACCGCACCATCAAGCTTACTGGCAACCGCGAGCATGCGGAACTAGAAGCTTTTTTGTTGGCGGGCGACACACGTTCTGAAGCCTGGGTCAAAACGCTGCTGCAAGACAGCTTGCCCGCGCAAAGCTATGGTCGCATGTTGCTGGTGCCCGGCAGCAAAGCGCCTATCGCGGTGCAGTCGCGCGGTAAATCGGTGTGTACTTGCTTCAATGTGACGGATGCTGCGATTACTGAGCAACTAACAAAAAGCTTTGGCTCGGACGAGCGGCGCTTGACCGAGCTGCAAGCCAGCTTGAAGTGCGGCACCCATTGCGGGTCGTGCGTGCCGGAGCTTAAACGCATGATTAGGGATAACCCTAGCATCACAGCGCAGCTGCAAAGCGTTAAGCCATTGTCAGTGGAAAGTAGCTAGACTTGATTGCCTTCAACGGTGAAACTGATGCAGCATTAATTTGACTTATACAACTAGATTAATTCATTTAGATTTTTTCATCTAAGTGTGTTCCCTAGTGGTATCTGTCTCTTTTTGATGTATCGTACGCTCCGTTGTGGCTGAATAAGCTTCTCAACTATTAAGTTTGATTTTTTTTAACTTGGAGTAATCTATGCAAATGAAGATGAAATTGGTCGCTATTGCGGCTTTGGCCATGGCTGCTGGCGTTGTATCAGCACAAGAAATTATTAAAATTGGCCACGTTGGTCCAACATCAGGTGGCATCGCTCACTTGGGTAAAGACAATGAAAATGGCGCTAAGTTGGCCATCGAAGAGTTGAACGCCAAAGGCGTGAAAATCGGCGGTAAAGTTGTCAAGTTTGAACTCTTGGCTGAAGACGACGCTGGCGATCCAAAGCAAGGCACGTCAGTGGCACAAAAACTGGTTGACCAAAAAGTCAAAGGCGTGGTAGGTCACTTGAATTCAGGTACTTCTATTCCTGCTTCAAAAATCTACAGCGATGCCGGCATTCCACAAATTTCCCCATCAGCGACCAACCCAAAATACACTCGCCAAGGCTTCAAAACAACGTTCCGCGTTGTGGCTGATGACGTGCATTTGGGCGGCACATTGGGTCGTTACGCTGTGAATACACTCAAAGGCAAGACCATTGCTGTGATTGATGACCGTACTGCTTATGGCCAAGGTGTGGCTGATGAGTTCAAGAAAGCAGTTACTGGCGCTAAAGGCAATGTGGTTGGACATGAGTACACCACAGACAAAGCGACAGACTTCATGGCTATTTTGACCAACCTCAAAGCTAAAAAGCCTGACGTGATTTTCTTCGGTGGTATGGACGCAGTTGCTGGCCCCATGTTGCGCCAGATGAAATCACTCGGTATCAATGCCAAGTTCATGGGCGGCGACGGCATCTGTTCAGCTGAGTTGGCTAAATTGGCTGGCGACGCGATGGCAGACGACCAAGTGTATTGCGCAGAAGCTGGCGGCGTTGAAGGCGCACAAAAAGCAGGCATGGAAGCATTCAAAACCAAGTTCAAAGCTAAGTTCAATGCTGACGTGCAAATCTACGCACCTTACGTGTATGACTCAGTCAACGTGATGGTTGCCGCGATGGTGAAAGCTGACTCTGCGGAGCCAGCTAAATACCTGCCTGTGTTGGCTAAAACTGTCAATTTTGCTGGTGTAACTGGCCCGATCACTTTTGACGAAAAAGGCGACATCAAAAATGGTGCTTTGACTTTGAAAACATACAAAGGCGGTAAGGCTGTTGATTTGGCTGTGATCCGTTAATCCAAACTGTTTGCAGCTAACTGCAAGCTAACATTGTAAAAGCCACCTCCGCTTAGGCCGAGGTGGCTTTTTTATGGGGTAAAATCAAGGCAACGGAGAGGTGGATGAGCGGTTTAAGTCACACGCCTGGAAAGCGTGCGAAGGGTTATACCTTCCGCGGGTTCGAATCCCGCCTTCTCCGCCAATTTTTAATTGGCTAAACATGAAAAGCCTTGTAATTCAATCGATTACAAGGCTTTTTTCATGTCATTTCTCTAGTTTCACGGACTCAACTTAAAAGCAGCACGGTCATAACCCAAGGCTACTGCATGGTCTAAGATTAGATTCAAAGTCGTTTGATCTAACTTGTTGTCACGCGCCAGCACCCAGCCAAAAGTACGCTTAGGTTCGCCTACCAGCACCCATTTGTAGTTTGGGTCTAAGGCCAGCACCCAATAGTTGCCATAAAAAGGGCGGAAGAAGCTGACGCGCAGTTTGGCGTTGTTGCTGCCTTCTACGATTTTAGCGATACCGACGGCTTCTGTCGTTTTTCCCTTCGCATCTTTGCATTGGTTTTGCACGCGCAGGTCTTTGCCATCCAATGTGTAAGTGGCTTTGGTGTCAGTGGCGCAATCGCCCTGAAAGCTATTAGGAATCCAAGCCACTTGGTGCCATGTACCCAAATACTTAGCAACATCGACGTGGGCGACAACGGGCATAGGCGCTAGGTTGGCTTCATTTGAAGTGCTGCAGCCTGCCAGCACCGCAACTAGGCTTGCGCTCAAAGCTAACTTGGTTGCTAGTTGATTCAAAGAATTTTTTGTACGAGATAGTTTTTTCATAACTCTATCGTAAACCCAATCAATCATGACGCCATCACTTTGGTCTGCGCATCAATAAGTAAACAACTGGCACCACGAACATCGACAGCAGCGGTGCAGTAATCATGCCGCCAACCATGGGAGCAGCAATCCGCTGCATCACCTCGGATCCGGTTCCTGTACCCCACATAATGGGAAACAAGCCCGCCAAGATAACGGCAACTGTCATGGCTTTTGGGCGCACACGCAATACTGCACCTTCACGAATAGCATCCAACAGGTCTTCAGTGCTGGTTTTGCCTTGGGCAATGCGTTCATCCCAAGCGTGTTTGAGGTAAAAGAGCATGATGACGCCAAATTCTGCCGACACCCCCGCCAGCGCGATAAACCCCACCGCACCCGCTACTGACAAGTTATAGTTCAGCAGGTACAGCAGCCAAATGCCACCGATCAGTGCAAAAGGCAGCGTCGCCATGATCAACACCGCTTCGTCAAAGCGCTTGAAGGTCACGTACAACAACACAAAGATGATGAGCAGCGTGAACGGCACCACCACCTTGAGCTTGGCCGTAGCACGTTCTAAAAACTCGAACTGACCTGACCAAGACACCGAATAACCAGCGGGTAAAACCACTTTTTCGGTAACAGCCTTTTGCATATCCTGCACCGCAGAGCGCAAATCCCGCCCTCGAATATCGACATACACCCAGCCGGAGAGACGGGCGTTCTCGCTGCGCAACATGGGTGGACCATCGGTGATGCGGATGTCGGCCACGTCCGATAGCACCAGCCTAGCGCCGTTCTCAGCGACCATAGGCAAACTGCGTAGCTTTTCCAGAGAATCACGGGTTTCACGGGGGTAACGCATATTTATAGGAAAGCGCTGCAAACCTTCAACCACTTCACCTATGTTGTCACCGCCCACAGCTGAGGTAATGACGGCTTGAACGTCAGCAATGTTCATACCAAAGCGCGCTGCCGCATCACGGTTGATGTTCACATCCACGTAGCGGCCGCCTGTGAGACGTTCGGCCAGTGCGCTGCTGACGCCAGGCACATCTTTGAGCGCCTTTTCTATCTCGCCCGTCAGGCGGTCAATGATGGCCAAGTCAGCACCTGCCACCTTTACACCCACAGGACTTTTAATACCGGTTGCTAGCATATCGATGCGATTGCGAATCGGTGGCACCCAAATATTGGCCAGGCCGGGCACTTTGACGATGCGGTCAAGCTCATCCACCAGCTTGTCCTGCGTCATGCCAGGTCGCCATTGGTCTTTGGGCTTGAACTGAATGGTTGTTTCGAACATTTCCATCGGGGCAGGGTCGGTCGCCGTTTCGGCACGACCAGCTTTGCCGTACACGCTGAGCACTTCGGGCACGGTCTTGATAAGCCGGTCGGTTTGTTGCAGCAACTCACCAGCCTTGCCAGCTGACAATCCTGGCAGTGCGGACGGCATGTAGAGCAAATCACCCTCGTCCAGACGTGGCATAAACTCACCACCTATGTGTTGTAAAGGCCACAAACTCAAACCGAGCAAGAGCGCAGCACCTGCCAAGGTGGCTTTGGGCCAGTTCAGCACCGCATTTAACAACGGACGATAGACAGCAATCAGGAAGCGATTCAACGGGTTGGCCTTCTCCTCGGGGATGCGTCCTCGAATCAAGTAACCCATCAGCACAGGGATCAGTGTGACCGACAGTGCCGCCGCAGCGGCCATCGAATAGGTCTTGGTGAAGGCCAGGGGCGAGAACAAACGACCTTCCTGCGCTTCCAGCGTGAACACAGGAATAAACGACAGCGTGATGATCAGCAACGAGAAGAACAGCGCAGGGCCTACTTCAGCGGCGGATTCACCAATCACCCGCCAACGCGCTTCGCCTTCCAGTTTTTCATCTGGGTGAGCATGGCTCCAATGCTCTAGATGCTTGTGGGCATTCTCAATCATCACCACGGCGGCATCGACCATGGCACCAACGGCGATGGCAATTCCTCCCAACGACATGATGTTGGCATTCACGCCTTGGTAATGCATGACGATGAAAGCGGCCAGGATGCTCAACGGCAGCGACACAATCGCCACCAAGGCTGAGCGCAGGTGAAACAGGAAGATGAAACAGACCACGGCCACCACCGCAAACTCCTCCAGCAGCTTGTAGCCCAGGTTCTCCACTGCCCTCTCAATCAAGCCGGAGCGGTCGTAGACGGGGATAATTTCCACGCCTTTTGGCAGGCTGGATTGCAAAGTCTTGAGTTTGGCTTTAACGGCTGCAATGGTTTCCAACGCGTTTTTACCTGAGCGCATCACGATCACGCCACCTGTCGCTTCACCCTCACCATCGAGTTCGCCAATACCTCTACGCATTTCAGGCCCGAGTTGGATACGTGCTACATCACCCAGACGCACCGAGACACCGGTTTTGGTCGTCATTAGTGGTACTTTTTTGAAATCATCCAATGATTGCAAGTAGCCATTGGCGCGTACCATGTACTCAGCTTCACCGAGTTCTAGCACCGAACCACCAGCTTCCTGGTTGCCTTTTTGGATGGCTTCTACCACTTTGCTTTGCGGGATACCGTAAGCTGCTAGCTTATCGGGCTGCAACACGATCTGGTACTGGCGCACCATGCCCCCGACCGAGGCGACTTCAGCCACATTCGGCACAGTTTTGAGCTCGTACTTGAGAAACCAGTCTTGCAAGGCCCGCAGCTGCGAAGCATCCTGTGTACCCGAACGGTCGATCAGCGCATACTGGTAAATCCAACCCACACCCGTGGCATCCGGTCCGAGCGTGGCTTTGGCGCCAGCTGGCAGGCGGGATTGCACCTGGTTCAGGTATTCCAACACCCTAGACCGAGCCCAGTACAAGTCCGTGCCATCCTCAAACAACACGTAGACAAATGAGTCACCAAAGAACGAGTACCCGCGTACCGTCTTGGCTCCCGGTACCGACAGCATGGTCGTGGTCAGGGGGTAGGTGATTTGGTTTTCTACAAGGCGTGGTGCTTGACCCGGATAACTGGTGCGGATGATGACCTGGACATCCGACAAGTCGGGCAAAGCATCCAAGGGTGTGCGCATCACCGAGTAAACGCCCCAGGCACTGACCATCAAAGTTGCCAACAACACCAGAAAGCGGTTGACAATTGACCAGCGAATCAGCTTGGCAATCATGGTTTGTTCCCAGCTGGTTTGGCAATGGCTGCTTTCGGTTCGGGCGTGCTTGGATAAATTCGGGTAATTTGCGGTAAACCCTCGGCATCCATAAAGAATTCAAAATTCACCTTGTCATTGGCCGACAAGTTACGAGGCTTACCACTGGCCGGCAGTTTGAAATCCATGGTCATCGGGCCCCATTTGATGGACGGAATCGGGCCATGGGACAGGGTAATACTGTCTTTGCCGATCGCCTCTATCTTGGCATCGCCTTCATGTCGCGGTGCAGTATTGGTCGTGGTCGGCTTGGGTGTATCGTTCAAGCGTGCTTCCACGCCTTTGAGACTGGCTTCCGAGTCAATCAAAAACTGCGACGACACGACCACCCGTTGCCCAGCTTGCAGACCGCGCTTGATCTCGGTCTGCCCGTTGCTTTCGATACCGGTTTCAACCTCGACCGGACGGAACTTGCCATTGTCCTCGGTCAGCATCACCACCACGCGTTTACCCGTTTGGATCACTGCTTCAGTGGGAATCAGCAGGGATTTTTCTGCCCGCATGTCCACGAATTGCATGTTGATCAACATGCCGGGTATTAGCATATTACCGGGGTTGGCCAACTCGACACGAGCCTTGAGTGTGCGTGTCGTTTGATTTACCTCGGGGATAATGGCTTGCACCGTGCCAAGCAGACTGGTACCGGGTGCGGCGGCGCTGCTTGCTTGAACCTTGGTGCCTGGTCGAATCAAGGCAGCCTGACTCTCAGGCACTTCCGCGTTTGCCCAAACACGGCTTAGACCGTTGATGCGAAACAAGGTGGCGCCAGGCATCACCGTCATGCCTTCGCGAGCCATCAGTTCCACCACCACCCCACCGATGGGCGCTGTGAGCGTGATGCGAGACTGTGTTTTACCCGTACTTTCGACCCATCGAACTTGTTCTTCACTCATGCCCACTTGGCGCATGCGCTGGCGGGCAGCGTCAACCAAGGTGGCTAAATCTGCTCCCTGCAGACGTCGTACCGATAGGAATTCCTCTTGTGCAGCTATCCAGTCTGGCACATAAAGCTCAGCCAAGGCTTGGCCTTTGTTCACGCGATCCAGGGTGGCGCGAACATGTAAGCGTTCGATATAGCCGGTCGCACGGGCTTGAACGAAGGCTTGATCTCGCTCGTTGAAAGCAATATTGCCCACGGCGGAGACTTGCGGCGACAGCACGCCTTCGGTGACTTCAGCCGTCCGTACCCCGAGATTTTGTTGAATGCGTGGGCTGACCGTGACCTTACTGCCGTCATTGCCACCATCCCCATCGGCATACACCGGAACCAACATCATGTCCATGAACGGCGACTTGGCCGGTTTGTCGAACTTGTTGCCAGGCACCATCGGGTCGTGGTAATAAAGCACTTTTCGTCCAGTGGCTGGATCAACATCACCCGCTGTGATGCCAGCGGTGATATGTCGCCGCGTGGCGTCTTCGCCTGCGGCAATACTTTGAGGCACAGAGTCAGTACTGACGCTGGTGCCGGCAGGAGACGCAGCACCACTTGTTTGAACTCCTGCCCCCATAGCCATGCCTTGATTTATGCCAACCCAATAAGCACCGATACCAGCGCCTACGAGTAATCCCAAAGAAATGACCCCAATAATCATATTTTTGCATTTCATTTCAGCTCCTTGTTTGGCTGTGGTGTTGACTCACCACTGATAATTGTGTTTTGATAATTGAGTTGTGCCCACAAACGAGCGGTTTCCATCTCCAAGCGCAAACGCTCTAGCTGGACATCTACATCCATGCGACGTGACTCCAATACATTGCTAAGTGTGCTGGCTGCTGCACCACCACCACGGTAGGCGGCAAGCGCGGCACGGGTGCGCTCTTTGGCTAATGGCAAAATGGTGTCGTCGTATTTGCGCAGGCGAGCCTGATTGCCACGCCACTCTCGCAACATGACACGTATTTCTGCGATGTGGTTACGGATGGCATCTGCACGCTCAGCGCGAAGCTGCTCAACAGTTGCCAGCTTGGCACTCATTTCACGATCTTGACGGTTTTTTGGATCCCACTGCCAGGGTATGGAGGCGTTGATAGAGACCATATTTGAGTAAGCCGACCCACGTTGGTTGAGCATGATCTCAACCGTCCAATCCGCATGTTTGTTGGCAAGTGCCACATTGGCATCCGCCTGTGCAACAACTTCTTGGCTTTGCATGACTGCTATTTGGGGGTGATGTAACAACTGTGCGTCCAAGTGGTCTTCGCTGAAAGGCACACGATCCATCAACGGGAGCGCGTCTAAAACGTAGACTCCCGCATCGCCAACCCAGCGGTTCAGTTGAATTTGAGATGTACCTACTTGCAGCGCCACCATCGCCATACGGTCTTCGATCTGAACCACCGCTGTGCGGGCTGCAAATGCATCGTTGAGTGAACCACGCCCACCCCGGTAGGCGGCATCAGAGGTTTCGATTTGTAGTTTGGCTTCATCACGCTGGCGTACCAATACTTCTAATATCCGTTCTTGGTAATAGCGGTCTAACCACGCCATAGCCGTACTACGCTGTAGATTGTTTACCGTGAGGTTACGGTTTGCATTCACCAACTCAACTTCTCTTTCAAACCGATTGCTGCGAGCTTTTCGCTTGTCTTCGCGGGTGAATTCTTGCATCACGCCTACGGAACGCATGGTCATGAAGTCACGCGTCAAGTTAAAGCGATCTGCACCGTCAATAGGTAAGTTGTTGATACCCAGCTTCAAAATTGGGTCGGGCAGTTGTCCAACTGCAACACCCATATCTCGGGCAACTTTGCTCGCAGCCTCGTGCGCGACAAGTAGTGTCGAGCGCTGTATGGCTAGTGCTTGCGCCTTTTCTATAGACAAGGGTGCTTGCGCATAGGCAACCAGTGGAAGCGCGATGACTATGCCCAGCACCGCGACAGTATGTTTGATTTTCATAAGAGCTCCCTATAAACAAAGCAAACTACCCCATACAACCATGCCAGACCAACTTAATGGCTTGTCATAGTTGGTACGGTGTAGTTTTTACTTGAGCAACTCAATGGACATCACAGTCATGGTGCTTTTGACCATGTCCGCTGTGAATTTAACCTTGTCACCGGCCTTCAGTTTGTCCAATGCAACCCCCTCTTTGACAGGGAACGACATGGTCATTGCCATCATGCCTAGGTTTTTAATGTCCTCGTGCTTTAACGTGACGGTTTTAGTAGTCACATCAATTTTGCGAATTTCCGCATTCGTGACGGGCAACGCAGCCTGGGCGCAAGCGGCGATAAACAATAAGGGAAAGGCTAGTAAAAATAGTTTTTTCATGATGTGTATTTCTGATTTAAAGGTTTTAATGCGCAGCATGAAAAAACCGTCTATGCGTTCGCCAATTTCAATGGCGAAGGCAACAGGCCTCATGTGCAGATGCAGAAAGCTCGCATTGCCCAGAAGTCACCGTCCACGACAAAGTACAGACGGAGTTTGGGCTTTAAGCGCAGAGAATCGGTGGTTTTTGACTGAGCTGCAAATCAGCACTGGCAAAGTAATGCCGTGCAGACCGCTCAAAGGAAGCGCTGAAAGTCGCTTTGCTGACAGTTTGCAAAAGTTCAGCCACTGCAAGGAGGTGACAGGCTTGGCAGTCTGAGCACACTTGGTTTGACGCATCGCTGTTATCTGTATCTTGAGATTTTGCTGCACTCATGCGTAAAGCGCACTCAGGCGACATTTCCATGGATGCAGCAGTGCTGTGCGACTGCGTACTTGCAAGTTGCATACTAGCCATCTCAGTCGACATAGCTACGCTAGTCCAGCCCTGCAGCGGGAGTAGTGCAAGCATAAATATGAAGATGAAGCGACGCATGCTGTAGATGATAGCTCGATTTGAAAAAAGTTCCAGATGGGCGCGTGCGTAAATCTAATTTTGCCACTCGTTTCGTTTTGACAATACAAACTAAGTGTTTGTTTTGGTGCTTGCCTACTTTTTAGTCATTTCCCCAAATTCTACGTCTAACAAATGCTAATTTACCATTAGCACTTGTTAGTTTTATCTCAAACATACAAAGGGTGTCAATCTAGTCGACAACACATTCAATTATTTTCATAGCCAAATGTCTGGAGGCGTGACAGTAATAATGCATCCTGAAAATATGACTTCCCATACTCACGGAATATGGGAAGCTTATTTGTCTGAAGTTATTGATGACGCACAGGTATTAACTCGGCTCCGCACAATGTAGCTATATTTTTAATAGCACCTTAAACAACAAATATGCCGGCTAGAGTCATATTTAAGTCCTTAATCCTTCAAGTTCTGCGTTTACAGCCGTTTCTAATCGCCAGCGCCGCATCCTTCACCAAATCCGGCCCTTTGTAGATCAGCCCAGTGTAGATTTGCACCACATCCGCACCCGCTTCGATTTTGCTGACAGCGTCTGCCGCGCTCATCACGCCGCCTACCCCGATGATGGGGAAGTCTTTGCCGAGGGCGGCGCGGAGTTGGCGGATGACCTGGTTGCTGGCTTGTAGAACGGGGGCACCGCTCAGGCCGCCGGCTTCGTCGCTGTGGGGGAGGCCTTTAACGGCTTCTCGGCTGAGGGTGGTGTTGGTTGCAATAACGCCGTCCATGCCGTGCTTTTTCAGGGTTAAAGCGATGACTTCTACTTGCGATTCGTCCAGATCAGGGGCGATTTTGACGAAGATGGGGACGGTTTTGCCGTGTTGTTGCTTCAAAACGGCACGTTCAGCGGCTATTGAACCCAAAAGCGCGTCCAAAGCTTCGTCGCTTTGCAGCGCGCGCAGATTTTTGGTGTTTGGGCTGGAGATGTTGATGGTCACATAGTCGGCGTGGGGGTAGACGCCGCGCAGGCAGATCAGGTAGTCGTCGGTGGCATTTTCAATCGGAGTGGCGGCGTTTTTGCCGATGTTCAGGCCCAAAAGCATGGGATTGGCAGAATTGATGCTACGGAATTTGGCTTTTTGGACGTTGGCGAGGAACGCATCCAAGCCTTCGTTGTTAAAGCCCAGGCGGTTGATCAGCGCATTGGCGGTTGGCAGGCGGAACATGCGGGGTTTGGGGTTGCCGGACTGCGCCAGCGGGGTAACGGTGCCGACTTCAACAAAGCCAAAACCCATCGCGCCCAGGCCGTCAATGGCGCGGGCGTTTTTATCCAGCCCTGCGGCCATGCCGACGCGGTTGGGAAATATCAGGCCGGCGAGGGTGATGGGGTCATCTACACGGCCGTTGCAATACGCCCAAGTCAGCAGCGTGCCCTGCGTGGCGGTCAAGCCCGCCATGGTGATGTCATGGGCGGTTTCGGCGTCAAGCCCAAATAAAAAGGGGCGGGCGAGGGCGTAGGGGAGTAAGGACATTGGATAATAGAAGTTATTGTTTGCTGTTGCAGATTCCGAGGTTTACACTTAACACTACCCCGTTCGGACTGAGCCTGTCGAAGTCTTCATGAACCCTTCGACAAGCTCAGGGCGAACGGATTTTGATTGCATTTATCCTATTTTCTCAGAAAGTTTTCCCATGACCCAAGACGAACTCAAAACACTGGTCGGCCAAGCCGCTTTGCAATACGTGGTGGCGGGTGAGATTGTCGGCGTTGGCACAGGCTCGACGGTGAACAAGTTCATCGACGCGCTGGCGACCATCAAGGGTACGATCCAAGGCGCAGTGTCCAGCTCGGTGGCGAGCACCGAGCGTCTCAAAGCACTGGGCATTCCAGTGTTTGACGCCAATGACGTCACCGAGCTGGCCGTTTACATCGACGGTGCGGACGAAATCGACCACGCGGGTTACATGGTCAAAGGCGGCGGCGCGGCGCTGACGCGCGAGAAGATTGTGGCCGCGCTGTCCAAGCGATTCGTCTGCATTGCCGACGAAAGCAAGCTGGTCGACACGCTGGGGGCGTTTCCGCTGCCCGTAGAAGTCATCCCCATGGCGACCAAGCGCGTCATGCAGCAGTTTGCCGCGATGGGCGGGGTGTGCAGCGTGCGTCAAAAAGATGGACAACCCCTAGTGACCGACAACGGTCAGCACATTGTGGACGTGCTGAACCTAAAAATCACCGACCCGCTGACGTTTGAATCTTCTGTGAACCAATGGCCAGGCGTGGTGACGGTAGGTGTGTTTGCGCACCAGAAAGCGCATATTTGTTTGTTGGGGACGTCAACGGGTGTGCAGACGCTTAAATTTTAGATAAAGTGACGATAGCCGGCGTATTTGTTGCCTAATAAGCTATATTATTTATTGTCGGTATTGTGTTTTATTAAAACGTGTCACCCAATACATGTAAGCCTCCTGCGTTCGTAGGCTATAGTGCTGGTTAGCGAATTTGTTCACGTAATTGATCCAACAGCAGGGTTGACGTAAAAGTCGGTATGCTGGTTTTCCTGGAGTTGTTATGACTGATCATTCAAACTGTAAACCGGCTGTAAGCCATTAACTTAGAGGTCTTCTATGGCAGTGACGTGGTTAGCAGCCGGTAAACTAGTTCTTGCCAACCTCGACACCATAGTTGGCGTGGCGAAGCCACTGTTTACTCGAAAGAATGTTGAGTCACTGCCAAGTCAAACAGATCTGATCAATCAGCTGATCTCCGAACTTCAAGCGGCATCCTCAAGTAACACAGAGCAGATCAAAGAGCTTGCCGCCCAACTCAAGCAGGTTGTCACCGCATTAAATCAGGCAGAATTGAATGCTGCCGCCGAGCGGGAGAAGGCGCGAAGACTGGTCATTGCCGCCATTTCAATTTCAATCCTGTCTCTCATGGTGGCCATAGTGCCAATGTTGGTGCGCTGACCACTCAATTAAGCCAGGAGCATACATGCAGACTCACAGCCTTCAAGACAAGCGCGTTCTCATCACCCATGCGCACGCGTTCATGGGCCCTGCCCTGTGCGAGGTTTTCGCTTTGCATGGCGCCACCGTCATCGCAAGCACAGAGCCGTTGCTGAGCGCTGGCGCGGTAGCCTCCCTGGTCGCGGCCGCTGAACGCGTCGATATTCTCGTTGTCAATTTGGCCATTCCGGCGCCAACGACCGAGGTGACGCTGGTGTCTGAAGAAGAGTGGAACGACACATTCGAGGCCCTTGTACATCCACTTCCGCGGTTGTTCCAGGCCGTTCTGCCTGCGATGATCGAACGGCGTGCCGGCAAGATCCTTGTCATGGGTAGTGCGTCAGCGCTGCGCGGCATGAAGCGCGCATCGACCTACAGCGCCGCTCGTGGTGCGCAACTCGCGTACGTTCAAGCCGTCGGCGTGGAAGTCGCCATCCACAATGTCCAAGTGAATGCCATCGCGCAGAACTTCGTCGACAACGTGACTTACTTCCCCGCTGAGGTGCAGGCCAATCCGCGCTTCCAAGAACGCTTGAAACGAGAGGTTCCCTTGGGGCGTCTCGTCGGCGCGAAGGAAGATGCCGAGTTCGCAGCCTATCTCTGCAGCGAGCCAGCTGGTTGTTTTGTCGGCCAAGTCTTCCCCGTGTGTGGTGGCTGGGTGCCTCGGTAGTGGCGGCAACGCCCAACGCCAAGTCAAACGTTAGCCCGCATTGTGGAGTTGACCCGATTTGAGGCCAGGATGTGTCAACCGTTGCGTGGGAAGTCCAGACTACTTGCTGCAGGGAGTAGGCAGTGCCACGTTAGCCGCTGAATCACCGGTCAACTTGTCGCCAGGGCCTGGCAGCGGGGGTACTTCTGAGTAAGTCACTCGGCCGTTTTTATCCACGCTTTTATACACCTGTTGAGCATGTAATAGGCCACTAGCCGGCGCGATTATTGCCAAAACTGCTATTATTTTCGCAGCAATATTTAAGTTTTTACTTTGGCCTAGTAAGCGACGTGGTGAATGCATCTGGTTCAAGAAATGATTTTATGCCATGCCTTGGTGGCGTAGCAAGGCGTCAAGCAGGGGTTCTCTGCCACGGAAAGCTTTGAACGAATCCATCGCGGAACGGCTGCCACCTGATTCCAAAATCGCTTCGCGGTATTTGCGACCGGTTTGTGTGCCATCCACGTCACCGGTTAATCTCGCTTCTTCAAAGGCGGCATAGGCATCGGCGCTGAGCACTTCTGCCCACTTGTAACTGTAGTAGCCCGCAGCGTAGCCGCCTGCAAAGATGTGGCTGAAGGTGTGGGCGGTTCGGCTGTAGGCGGGAGGTTGGAGCAAGGCGACTTCTTTGCGAACCTGCGCCTGCAGCGCCATGAAATCGGGTTTTTTTTCTGTATGCAAGAGCATATCGAACAGCGAAAACTCGATTTGACGCAGCGTTTGCAGACCACTCTGGAAGTTTTTTGCAGCCGTCATTTTGTCGAACAGTACTTGTGGTAACGACTCGCCGGTATCGACATGGGCGGTCATGTGTTTCAGCACATCCCACTCCCAGCAGAAGTTTTCCATGAACTGGCTAGGCAGCTCGACTGCATCCCACTCCACGCCGCTGATGCCGGAGACATCACGTTCGTTAACGGTGGTCAGCATGTGCTGCAGGCCGTGGCCGCATTCGTGGAAGAGGGTGGTGACGTCGTCGTGTGTCAGCAAAGCCGGTTTGCCATCCACGCCATCGGCAAAGTTACAAACCAAGTGGGCAACTGGGGTTTGCAGCACGCCGGTATCTGGGCGCAGCCAGCGGGCGCGGACATCGTCCATCCACGCGCCGCCGCGTTTGCCGGTGCGGGCGTTGGGATCTAAATAGAATTGACCGACGAGCTTGGAAGCTCGCTCGATGCGATAAAACTTGACGCTGTCGTTCCAAACCGGTGCTTTGTCTTCACGAATGGACACGTCAAACAGGGTTTCTACGATTTTGAACAAACCCGCCAACACCTTGGGTGCGGTGAAATATTGTTTCACTTCTAGCTCGCTGAACGAATAACGCGCTTCTTTGAGTTTTTCGCCAATGTAAGGCCAATCCCAAGGTTGCGGGTTCGTCAAATTCAGGTGCTCTTCGGCAAAAGTGCGCATGTCAGCCAGGTCTTTTTCGGCAAAAGAGCGGGCGCGTTGGCCTAAATCACGTAAAAAGGTGATGACTTCGGTTGGCGAGTTCGCCATTTTGGTGGCTATCGACGCTTCGGCGTAGTTGTTGAAGCCCAACAACACCGCTTCTTCGTGGCGCAGCGCCAAAATTTCAACGATATTGGCGGAGTTGTCGAATTTCTTGGCTTCTTCAGCCGTCGGGAAAGTTGCTTGGTCAGAGGCTTTGGTGGAATTGGCTTTGTACAACACCTCGCGCAGGGCGCTGCTGGTGGCGAATTGCATCACCGGTAGGTAGCAGGGCATTTTCAGGGTGAGTTTGTATTGCTTATCCTTGCCCTCCTTGGCTGCAGCGGCTTTGGCAGTGTGCAACACGTCTTCGGGCACGCCATCCAATTCGTCAAGATTGGCGTAGTAGACAAAAGCTTCGGTCGCATCCAAGGCGTTTTCGCTGAATTTTTGGCTCAGCTCGGCTTGGCGGGCTTGAATCTCGGCAAAACGTTCTTTGGCATCGCCTTGCAGCTCCGCGCCGCTCAACACGAAGTTGCGTACAGCGTATTTGTGCGCCTGCAGCTGCTCAGCGTTCAGCGTTTTGGTGTCAATCGCTTTGTATTTGGCGTAAAGCTGCTCGTCGGCTCCCAGCGCGGTGTAAAACTCGGTGATGACGGGGAGCGACTCGTTGTAGGCCGCACGCAACTCTGGGTTGTCCGCCACGCTGTTCAGATGACTCACGGCACCCCAAGCACGGCCTAGTTTTTCGGTGGCGACGTCCAAAACCTTGGAGATTTCAAGCCAATTAGCCGGAAAACCGTCTGCAGTGACCGTGTCGAGTGCCTTTTGAGCGTCTGCCAAGAGTGCGTTGATCGCTGGCGCGACGTGTTCGGGCTTGATTTGGTCAAATAGCGCCAATGAAGTCGCTTCATCGGTCACATTTTTAAAATTGGGGAGGAGTGGATTGGTCATAGTCATAAATATATGGGTTTACGCTGCCAATTCAAGTAAAGATTACATGGCAGATCGTTCAGCAGAATTCAAAGTGTTGACGAGCAGCATCGTAATTGTCATCGGGCCCACGCCACCCGGCACAGGGGTGATGTAGCTTGCTATTTCTTTGATAGCTGAAAAGTCCACATCGCCGCAAAGTTTGCCGTTATCGTCACGGTTCATACCGACGTCGATGACGATGGCGCCGGCTTTGACCATGTCCGCCGTCAACACGTTACGGCGACCCACCGCTGCAACGACCACATCGGCCTGCAAAGTATGTTGTTTGATGTTGTCTGTGGCGCTGTGGCAAACGGTGACAGTGGCATGCGCCGCCAAAAGCATCAAAGCCATGGGTTTGCCCACGGTGTTGCTGCGGCCAATGACGACGGCGTGCTTGCCGCGCAGGTTGATGCCGGTGCTTTCAATCAGCTTCATGCAGCCAAAAGGGGTGCAGGGGTTGAAACCAGGTGCGCCAGTCATGAGTTCACCTGCGCTCAAAGTCGAATAACCGTCCACATCTTTACTGGCGGCGATGGCTTCGATCACAGCATGTGGGTCGATGTGTTTGGGTAAAGGCATTTGCACCAAGATACCGTGGATGGTTTTGTCTGCATTTAGGGCTGTAATACGAGCCAGCAAGTCAGCTTGGCTCAAAGTCGCTTCGTATTTCTCAAAAACCGAGCGCAAACCACTGTCTTCACAGGCTTTCACTTTGTTGCGTACGTAGACTTGGCTGGCCGGGTCTTCACCCACCAAAATGACCGCTAAACCCGGTGTAATGCCGCGTACTTTTAGGGCAATGGTGCGCTGCGTGACTTCAGCGCGTAGCTGTTTGGAAAGGGCGATACCATCAATGTTTTGAGCTGTCATACGGTGCTGTAAAAAAAAGGGGTCAAATTTCGAAAATTATATTCTAAAATAAATAAATAAATATGGAAATTTATGTCTAAATATGCCTCTAGCCGATGTATTTATTGCCTGAGGCGCTATGTTAAATATAGCAAATTAGGCGTTTTGAGTGGCGATAATTAAGCGGCAACTTTAGGCGCATTTTTGCCCAAAGCGATTTTCAGCAAATCAGCCACGGTATTAGCAACCAGTTTTTCCATGATGTTGGCGCGGTGCGCTTCTACGGTTTTGATGCTGATGGCCAAGTCGTCGGCGATTTGTTTGTTCAAACGGCCCGCGACGATGCGCTCTAAAACCTGTGACTCACGCGAGGTGAGTTTGCCCAACAACGCATCACGGCTGGCGGTGAGCTGGTGGTCTGCAAAGGTGGTTTTGGCTTGCTCCAGCATGCGCTCGACCAAGTTGACCAAGGCTTCTTCTTTGAAGGGCTTTTGTATGAAATCCATCGCACCTTTTTTCATGGTGTCCACCGCCATGGGCACGTCGCCGTGGCCGGTGATGAACACGATAGGCAGGGAAGACTGGCGCTTTATCAGGCGGTTTTGTAAATCCAAACCCGTCATGCCACCCATGCGGATATCCACAATCAGGCAAGCCACTTCACGGGCGTCATAACGGCTTAAAAAGGTTTCCGCCGAGTCAAAACAGCGTACGCGGTAGTCTTTGCCTTCTAGCAACCATTGCAAAGAGTCGCGCACCGCCTCGTCGTCATCCACAACGTACACAGTGCCTTTTTTAGGAATCAAACTCATGCAAATACTCCAACTCAGTAAATATTCAGTTACGACAAGATTTCAGACAAGCTTTCGGTTTGCAAGGGAATCCAAAATGCAAACCTACAGCCTACAACATTCGCCCCATTGTAGATGTTCTCAGCGGCGATGCGCCCTGCATGCGATTCGACAATCGAACGGCACAAACTCAAGCCCATACCCATACCTTCAGCCTTGGTAGAAAAGAAGGATTCATACAAGCGCGCCATCACCTCGGGCGGTAAGCCCAAGCCGGTGTCTAGTACTTCGAACTCAACCACTTGCCTGTCTTCAATCCGTTTAGGTGTAACGCGCAACTCCACACTTCGGTTGGCAGGGCTGCGCTGCGCCGCATCGACAGATTCTGCGGCATTCTTCAAAAGGTTGATCAACACCTGCTCAATCAAAATCGGATCAACCAGCAGCTCTGGCAAGCGGGCGGCCACATACAAACTCAGGTGAACGTTGCTGCGTCGCATTTCGATATCAGCCAACTCTTTGGCCGCTTCCACCATAGCCGGCACGTTTGACAGGCTTCGATTCGGTGCGCTGCGCTTCACGAACGAGCGAATCCGCTGAATAATCTGCCCCGCACGTTGTGCCTGTTTGGCCGTTTTATCCAAGGCGCTCAACATATCTTCTTCAGATATTTGCTTGGCTTTGATGCGAGAGATGATGCCGTTGCAATAGATATTGATTGCAGTCAACGGTTGGTTCAACTCATGCGCCACGCTGGAAGCCATTTCGCCCATGGTGATGAGCCGGCTGGCGCTTTGGGCGCGTTCAGCTTGCTGCAAGGCTTGTGCTTCCGCATCTCGCCGCGAGGTAATGTCGGTCGCAATCACCATTTGTGCCAAACGCCCATCGACCCACGTTAGGTACCGTGAGCGAATCTCCAACCATTTTGAAAGCTCTGGAATGAAAATTTCAAAGTTTTTGATTTGTGATGTGCTGAGCTGGTCCAGCGGCAAGCCTGCCAAGCTGTCCACGTCGTCGCCCAGTTCTTCACCCGGCAGCTCCATCGCCACACCGGCTTGTGCAATCATTTGCAAGTGCCCAATGGTGTCAGCGCCAAACCATTGGCGGTACATTTTGTTGGCAAACAGCAAATCAGATCTGCCCAAGGGTGCGACCGACACAGAGGCGTCCATCCCTTCTAAAACGGTGATGAAGCGGTTTTGCGACTCAAGCAGTTGCCGGCGGATACGGTTGGGTTCGGTGATGTCTGTGGTGGATGTCATCAAACCGGTTTGCTGGCCTTTGGCATCAATCAAGGGTGACACATACATACGCGCATCAAACAATTTGCCGTCTTTGCGCTTGACGCGAATTTGGAACCCACCTACTGGCGAGCTTCCTGCCAACTCATCTGCAAGTTGCTTGCTAAGAATTTCATAATCTTGTGCGGGCCAGTAAGGAAAAGGCGCTGATGTGCCGATCAATTCTTTCTCAGACCAACCCGTCATTTCGCAGAACGCTGGATTCACGTAGGTGATTTTCCCTTTCATATCTAACGCTCGCATACCTGTGAGCATGGAGTTTTCCATCGCACGGCGAAAGTTGGTTTCGCTGATCAAAGCCTGCTGCGTTTTCATGCGTCTGCGCGTGTGTCGCCAAGTGGCAATCAGCATCCATACAGTGATCGCACTCAAAGCTGCAGTGAGCCAAAACAGACCACTGCCGACCAAGCCGAGAGACGTGCGGTAGGCTTGCGCGCGCAAAACCAAGTCGTTGCCCACGGGCGATACAGGTATTTGATACTCGTTCGGTGCGGCAGCCCAAGGTAACAGTTGGGTGGCGGCGCTACGCGGCTTGATGGCTTGACCTGCCATCATCGTATCTTTGCCGTTGATGAGTGAAACCGCATATTTGGCGGTGATTTCGTTGGGTATGCCAAAACGCATCAAACCATCAATAGCGTATTCAGCCATGATGACACCGGCAAATTTCCCTTTATCAATCAGTGGAATATGCAGTTGCAATATGGGTCCAGCACCAATTTCTAAGACTGGCCGCGAATAGACAGGCTGCGACAAATCACGCGCCAAATTAAACGCAATGGCGCCTTCATTGTCTTTAAACCCGACTGAGCTCCCCACCCCGCGCAGTTGATTGTTTGATGCGCTTGAGGATGCGTAAGCTGCTTTGACCCGCTGTTTGCTGTTTATCCAGGTGATGGCGTGCAGTTCTGGGTAGTTGTTGATCAACGATTCTGCTTGCGCTGTGAAATCCTCAGCATCTATTTCCTTACTGGATACATCGCGTGCCACACGCATGAGTTGTTCTTGGCGCTCTAACAGCCGCAAACGCAAGCGTTGCTGTGCGTACTCCACATCGCGTTTGATGGTTTCTTGCTCTCTGTCGATTTCTTCGAGTCGCAAGTACGAAAACGAGGCAATGATGGCTGCCAAAAACAGCAGCACGGTGATCAGTGGCGCAATGCTGGCGTAACGGTCTTGCCGATGCGGCGACTGTTTTACCCACCATGCGCGCAACCACGCCGGTACCCCAGCCAGCAAAAAGCTAGCTTCTTTATTGGGTTTGAGTTTGCTCTGCGATAAATCCATCCCCAGAGTGTATGGCTTTGTCCAGAACTATTAATTTCACAATATAAAATCAAGAATCATAATTTGATATTAAATAAAATTTATGCCACAATAGAGAGCCTGACCTAATTTGCGTTTAAATTCGATGTAAGTTCCACGTCATTAAAATCAGAAACCGCCCCTGTCATAGCTAGTGACAGCACTAAATTAAAAAGTCTAAATTAACAGGAGACAAAGATGTCAGCAGTTCCGAATAATCTACTAGGCCAGATCCCGCAGGACGCGGATAGCCAAGAAACCCGCGAATGGCTGGACGCGCTGACCGCCGTTATCGCCTCAGAAGGGCCAGAGCGTGCGCACTTTTTGCTAGAGCAGCTCTTAGAGCATGCCCGCCAAAGCAGCATCGACATGCCATTTTCAGCGACAACAGCGTACGTCAACACCATTGAGCCAGAGCAGCAGGAACATGCGCCTGGAAATTTAGACATTGAAGAGCGTTTACGTGCCTACATGCGCTGGAATGCGATGGCCATGGTGGTCAAAGCCAATCGCCATTACCCAGCGGATGGTGGCGACTTGGGTGGCCATATTGGCTCATTCGCCTCGCTGGCAAGCTTGTTTGGCGCCGGTTTCAACCACTTTTGGCATGCGGAGTCGGAAAACCACGGTGGTGATTGTCTCTATATCCAAGGTCACGTGTCCCCAGGCGTTTACGCCCGTGCATATCTTGAAGGCCGTTTGTCAGAAGAGCAGTTGCTCAATTTCCGCCAAGAGGTCGATGGCAAGGGCTTGTCCAGCTACCCGCACCCTAAATTGATGCCGGAATTTTGGCAGTTCCCAACGGTTTCCATGGGTTTAGGCCCGTTGATGGCGATTTACCAAGCCCGTTTCTTGAAGTACTTGCACGCACGCGGCATTGCCAACACTGAAAACCGCAAGGTTTGGGTCTTCTGCGGCGACGGCGAGATGGATGAGGTCGAATCATTAGGCGCAATCGGCTTGGCTGCACGCGAAGGTTTGGATAACCTGATTTTTGTCATCAACTGCAACTTGCAGCGTTTGGATGGCCCAGTTCGCGGCAACAGCAAGATTGTGCAAGAGCTGGAGGGAGAGTTCCGTGGTGCGGGCTGGAACGTCATCAAGCTGTTGTGGGGCAGCGGTTGGGATCCGCTCTTGGCGCGCGACAAAGATGGCGCTTTGAAGAAATTGATGATGGAAACTTTGGATGGCGACTATCAGGCCATGAAAGCCAACGACGGCGCCTACGTCCGTAAACATTTCTTCGGCCGCGACCCGCGCACCTTAGAGATGGTGGCGCACATGAGCGATGAAGAGATTTTTGACTTGCGCCGTGGTGGCCATGATTCCAAAAAAGTTTATGCGGCCTACCACAAGGCGGTCAACCACACAGGTCAACCCACGGTCCTGCTGATCAAAACCGTCAAAGGTTTTGGTATGGGCAAATCCGGGGAGGGCAAAAACAACGTCCACCAAACCAAAAAACTGACCGACGAAGACATCAAAGCCTTCCGTGACCGTTTCAACATCCCAATTCCAGATAGCCAGTTGGCCGATCTGCCGTTCTACAAACCGGCTGATGACACGCCAGAAATGCAATACCTGCACGAGCGCCGCAAAGCTTTGGGTGGCTACCTGCCACATCGCCGCACCAAGGCGGACGAGCAATTCACCGTGCCAGCTTTGGAAACCTTCAAGTCCGTGATTGAGCCGACAGCTGAAGGCCGTGAAATCTCCACGACCCAAGCCTATGTACGCTTTTTGACAACACTGCTTCGTGACCAAGCCCTTGGCCCACGCGTCGTGCCTATTTTGGTGGACGAGGCACGTACTTTTGGCATGGAAGGTTTGTTCCGTCAAATCGGCATTTACAACCCCGCAGGTCAAAACTACACGCCGGTCGACAAAGACCAGGTGATGTACTACCGCGAGGCCAAGGACGGTCAAATTCTGCAAGAAGGCATCAACGAGGCCGGCGGCATGTCCAGCTGGATTGCGGCTGCAACGTCGTATTCGACGAACAACCGCATCATGATTCCGTTTTACGTGTACTACTCCATGTTCGGCTTCCAGCGTGTTGGCGATTTGGCTTGGGCTGCAGGGGACATGCAAGCGCGCGGTTTCTTGCTGGGAGGTACGTCTGGCCGTACCACGTTGAATGGTGAAGGTTTGCAGCACGAAGACGGCCACAGCCACATCATGGCGAGCACGATACCCAACTGCATCAGCTACGACCCGACTTTTGCACACGAAGTGGGCGTCATCTTGCACCACGGCATGAAGCGCATGGTGGAAAAACAAGACAACGTGTATTTCTACCTGACTTTGTTGAACGAAAACTACCCAATGCCAGGCCTGACCGCAGGCACGGAAGAGCAAATTATCAAAGGCATGTACTTGTGCAAGCCTGCGGCTTCAAAAGCGGCTTTGACTGTGCAGTTATTAGGTTCTGGCACGATTTTGCGCGAATCCATCGCCGCACAAGAGCTGTTGGAAAAAGACTGGGGCATCGCTGCCAACGTGTGGAGCTGCCCAAGTTTCAACGAATTGACCCGTGATGGTCAAGATGCAGAGCGATACAACCTGCTGCACCCGACCGATGCGCCACGCGTATCATTTGTAGGTCAACAATTGTCCGCCCACGCTGGCCCAGTCGTCGCTTCGACCGACTACATGAAAGCTTACGCTGAGCAGATTCGCCCGTTCATCCCGAACTACAAAGACGGCAAACACCGCGCTTACAAAGTGTTGGGTACCGACGGTTTTGGTCGCTCAGACTTCCGCTCGAAACTGCGTGAACATTTTGAAATCAACCGCCATTACATTGTGGTTGCTGCATTGAAAGCTCTGAGCGAAGAGGGCGGTGTGCCAGTTGCCAAAGTGGCAGAAGCTATCAAAAAATACGGCATCAAAACCGACAAAATCAACCCGCTGTACGCATAATAATTCTGGAGATAAACATGGCAAGTACGACGTTGATAGACATTAAAGTTCCAGATATTGGAGACTTCGCAGAGGTGGCCGTTGTTGAGTTGATGGTTAAAGTGGGTGACATCATCAAGGTGGATCAATCCATCCTGACGGTGGAAAGCGACAAGGCGTCGATGGAAATCCCTTCCAGCCACGCTGGCGTGGTGAAAGAAGTCAAAGTAGCGGTTGGCGGCAAAGTCAAAGAAGGATCCATCGTTTTATCGTTAGAAGTTGCGGGTGAGGCTGCTGTATCTGCACCAGTCGCCCCTGCTTCTCCAGCGCCTGCTGCAGCGGTTGCGAATCCTGCACTTGCAGCACAAACCGTAGCGCCTGCGGCAGCGGGAGTTCCTGCAGTTGCCGCCGGCCCAGTTGAAGTCAAAGTGCCTGACATTGGCGACTTCAAAGACGTGTCGATCATCGAGATATTGGTCAAAGTCGGCGACACCATCAAAGCCGAGCAATCCTTGATGACGGTGGAATCCGACAAAGCGGCCATGGAGATTCCATCTTCTGCTGCTGGCGTGCTCAAAGAACTCAAAGTGAAGCTGGGCGACAAGGTCAATATTGGCGATTTGATCGCTATTTTGGAAGGTACGGTCGCGGCATCATCTGCTGCACCGGCAGCCGCACCCGCCCAATCCGTTCGGGCTGAGCCTGTCGAAGCCCCAGCAAGCCCTTCGACAAGCTCAGGGCGAACGGAGGCTGCTCATGCACCGACATCGAATACTTTGAACCTGCCACACGCTTCCCCATCGGTTCGCAAGTTCGCACGCGAGCTGGGCGTACCCTTGGCAGAAGTCAAAGGCAGTGGTCAAAAAGGCCGCATCACTGACCAAGACATTCAGCAATTCACCAAATCCGTCATGTCTGGCGCTATACAAACAATAGCATCTCAGGCGACAAATACGTCGGCTAAAGGCAATTCTGGCGGTGATTTAGGGGGTATGTCGCTGCTGCCGTGGCCAAAAGTTGATTTCACCAAGTTCGGCACGGTTGAACGCAAAGATTTGTCGCGCATCAAGAAAATCAGCGGCGCTAACTTGCACCGCAACTGGGTGATGATTCCGCACGTCACCAACCATGACAATGCCGATATCACCGAGCTGGAAGCTTTCCGCGTTCAGATGAACAAAGAGAACGAGAAGGCGGGCATCAAGATCACCATGCTGGCGTTCGTCATCAAAGCCATCGTGGCCGCACTGAAGAAATTCCCCGATTTCAACACCTCGTTAGATGGTGACCAGCTGGTTTACAAGCAGTACTACAACATTGGCTTTGCGGCGGATACGCCCAACGGCTTGGTTGTACCTGTGTTGAAAGATGCTGATAAAAAAGGCATTTTCCAGATCTCCAGCGAAATGGGTGAATTGTCCAAAAAAGCGCGTGATGGCAAATTGGGTGGCGCTGACATGCAGGGCGGTTGCATTTCCATTTCGTCTCTGGGTGGTATTGGCGGTCGCTATTTCCATCCCATCATCAACGCACCTGAAGTGGCTATTTTGGGCTTGAGCAAGTCTGTCATGGAGCCAGTTTGGAACGGCAAAGAGTTCACACCGCGTTTGATGCTGCCTTTGTCACTCAGCTACGACCACCGCGTGATCGACGGCGCTTCTGCCGCGCGCTTTAACGCTTATTTGGGTCAAGTTCTGGCAGATTACCGACGTATTTTGTTATGACCACGGTTGTTGTCGTTAAAAAGGGCCAGCAGATCGTCATTGCAGCGGAAACGCTGGTGACGTTTGGCGATACCCGCTTGAACCACCGGTTTGAAGACAACACCAAAATCTTCAAGTTCGACACGGCATCCGGCCCGACCTACATTGGTATGGCTGGCACGGTGGCGCATTTCCCTGCGCTGCGCAAAGCCATCAACGCTTTGTCCAAAGCTGAGCGTTTGTTTGGCAGCAAAGACGAGGTGTTTGACACCTTCTTGAAGCTGCACCCCATGCTCAAAGAAACCTATTTCATGCAAACTAAGGAAGAGGACAACGATCCGTATGAGTCCAGCCAGTTCAGCGTATTGATAGCCAACCAGACCGGTATTTACGGTCTGTACAGCTACCGCGAAGTGTTTGAATTCAAAGAGTTTTGGGGTATTGGTTCCGGCCGTGGCTTCGCTCTGGGTGCCATGCACGCCACCTATGCCAAAGCCAAAACCGCGCGTGAAGTGGCTGAAGCAGCCATCAAAGCGGGCTGCGAGTTTGACAAAAATTCCGGTGGATCTATGGATTTGTTCACCATTAAACTTAAATAGAAGAGACAACAACATGGCAAATATAGACATCAAAGTGCCCGATATTGGCGATTTCGAAGAAGTTGCCGTCATCGAATTGCTGGTCAAAGTGGGTGACACGGTCAAGGTCGAACAGAGCCTGATCACGGTTGAATCCGACAAAGCGTCCATGGAAATTCCGTCCAGCCACGCAGGAGTGATCACCGGTTTGAGCATCAAAATTGGCGACAAAGTCAAAGAAGGCTCTGTCATCATGACGATGGACGTGGCTGGCGATGCTACTGCCGTTCGGACTGAGCCTGTCGAAGTCCCTGCACAAAACCCTTCGACAAGCTCAGGGCGAACGGATACTGCTGCATTAACCTCAAATACGATATCAGACGGCGTATTTGTTGTCTTAAATGCTATTAATACGATAGCATCAAGCTACGCTGGAACAGTTGATTTAGACTGCGACTTGATGGTGTTAGGTGGTGGCCCAGGCGGCTATTCTGCGGCTTTTAGAGCGGCAGATTTAGGCTTGAAAGTTGTTTTGGTAGAGCGTTACGCCACGATTGGCGGTGTGTGTTTGAACGTGGGTTGCATTCCATCGAAAGCGTTATTGCACGTTGCAGCGGTGATGGATGAAGTCTCGCATTTAGGTGACTTGGGCATTGATTTCGGCAAACCAGCTGTCAATATCGACAAGCTGCGCGGTCATAAAGACAAAGTCATCGGTAAATTGACCGGCGGCTTGGCGGCCATGGCCAAAATGCGCAAAGTCACCATCGTGCGTGGCTACGGCTCGTTTGTCAGCGCAAACCACATTGAAGTAGAAGAAACCACAGGCACAGCGCAAGAAAAAACCGGCGCCAAAAAAGTCATCGCTTTTAAAAACGCCATCATCGCCGCCGGTAGCCAGGCGGTTCGCCTGCCTTTCATGCCCGAAGACCCGCGCGTGGTTGATTCCACAGGTGCGTTGGCGCTCAAAGAAGTGCCCAAACGCATGTTGATTTTGGGTGGCGGCATCATTGGTCTGGAGATGGGCACGGTCTATTCCACTCTGGGCGCGCGCTTGGACGTGGTTGAGATGATGGACGGTTTGATGCAAGGTGCAGACCGCGATTTGGTCAAAATCTGGCAAAAAATGAACGCGCCCCGTTTTGACAACATCATGTTGAATACCAAAACGGTGGGTGCCAAAGCCACGCCAGCCGGTATTGAGGTGACATTTGCCGCTGCCCAAGAGGGCGGCATAGCACCTGCCCCACAAACCTACGACTTAGTGTTGCAGGCCGTGGGTCGCACGCCAAATGGCAAGAAGATTGCGGCAGACAAAGCCGGCGTAGAAGTCACAGACCGTGGCTTCATCCCCGTCAACATCCAAATGCGCACCAATGTGTCCCATATTTTCGCGATTGGTGACATCGTCGGCCAACCCATGCTGGCGCACAAAGCCGTGCATGAAGCGCATGTGGCGGCTGAAGTCATCGCCGGCGAACTGCAAGGCAACAAAGAGCTGGCAGCCGCCGCGTTCAACGCCCGTGTGATTCCCAGCGTCGCCTACACCGACCCCGAAGTAGCATGGGTTGGCCTCACAGAAGACGAAGCCAAAGCCAAAGGCATCAAGGTCAAAAAAGGTCTGTTCCCGTGGACCGCCTCAGGCCGCGCCATTGCCAACGGCCGCGACGAAGGCGTCACCAAACTGCTGTTTGACGATTCACCCGAAGCCCACGGGCACGGCAAAATCTTGGGCGGTGGCATGGTCGGCACCCATGCTGGCGACATGATCGGTGAAATCGCCTTGGCGATTGAAATGGGTGCAGATGCCGTCGATATCGGCAAAACCATCCATCCGCATCCGACGCTGGGTGAAAGCATCGGCATGGCTGCGGAAGTGGCGCATGGCAGTTGTACGGATTTGCCGCCGGTACGACGCTAAATGCATCATACAAATTTTCAGCTGATCGGTGGCAGGCGGTCGACTTTAAACAATAAACTTGCTTTTAAAAGTTTTTTGTGTAACATATAAAATATTTTTATGTCAAACAATGGAAATAATTCTAAGCTCAGTAGCAGCTACAAAAAAACTATAGCTAATATTTCTGTATTGATTGGAAACTCATTGGCATTAATAGGTGGTATTTGTTTAGTACTAGGAATAATTGGTTTGATGCGTTTTGATATTTTTGCTTTCGGTCTCTCGTCAGGTGTTCGTATGATTGGTATGGTCGTTATTTCCGGCTGCTTATTAAGCGCAATAGGTTACGGCTTTTTAGATTATTTTGAAGAATAGTTAATTTTGGGAGTAATATATGTTTAAAAGATCTGATTTTTTTATAATACTAGCAGTGTTGTTTTCTTTTGTTATATCTGCTTATCTTTGGTTTGTAGTTAAAGATCCGCAGCAGGCTATCTTTACTGCAATTTGGATCCCCGCAATTTTTACATTTGGAATTTATTTCAAGCTGTGTGCGTTGATGGGGCATAAAAAATTATGAATTTTAATCTTTTATACGGAGCTATTGTAGTCTTCGCTTTACTAATAGTTGGATTAGTTTTGACTGTTTTAGAGTTTAAAAAAATTAATAACAAAGAGGAAACTCAAAATTTAGAAGCAAAACAAAATAATAAGTAGCTTAATTTACTCAATAAATTACTTATTTTACTGAGTATTAAATGCTATTAACAATTTATGTTAGTTTCTTGTATGTTTAATCAATTTTGTATTAATTTAATCAAGATAACACAATATCGTATATTTATATCTACAATATAGGCGATATTTTCGAGTATTTCTTCCTAGTAACAAATAACTCGTTAGTTAGGGAACACCTGCATAAGTCCGTTCGCATTGAGCTTGTCGAAATGCTTTCGTCATAAATCAATAACTTAGAGAAGGCTTCGACAGAGCCTGTCCTGAGCCCGTCGAAGGGCTCAGCCCGAACGGGAGGGGTTATGTAGAGCTTCCTTAGCAATATTGGCAGAATTTGTATAGACAGCACAAGGTGTAGTCACTCAAACTCGACCCTGATTTCGCGTAGTAGCTAATTGTCGAGTTCACGACTCAAAAGCAGCAGTCAGTGCGGCTGTCCTGTAATGTTGCAATGAAGTGCTATGCCCATTACTTAGGGTGCGGTATCTGCAGATTATGTTTGTTCAAGCCTCTCATACAACTGGTCAATAATCACCTGGCGAAGTCTTTGCCATCTATCCATTCGTATCCGACACTGGACGATTCAATCGGCATGGCTGCGGAAGTGGCGCATGGGAGTTGCACGGATTTGCCGCCGGCATAGAAGTAGTTTGATTTTGCTATATATTCAATAGCTGTTTATTGTGAAATTTAAACATCCAACCCTTGACCCGAAAAAAGCCCGTCCATAGTTTTGCGCAACCAAATGTTGGCTGCGTCTAGGTTGTAGCGCTCGTGCCAATGCTGTTTAACTTTGTAGCTGGGTAAAGCGAAGGGCGGCTCTAACACCTTTACGCGCTCTTGTTGCGCCAGCGCCATGCCAAGCTGCCGAGGCACGATCACCAAAAACTCGGTTTGGGCCACGATACGGGCCACGCCCAGAAAGCTGGGCACGCGCAGCACAATGCGGCGTTCCACTTTGTTTTGCGCCAACACCTTGTCCACAATAGAATGACCCGTACCTGAAGCGATGACCTGGATGTGTCCCTCGGCCAAAAACGCCTTGAGCGTGAGTGTTGCGCCAATGCGTGGGTGGTCGCTAGAGGCGAGGCAGACAAAGTCTTGGGCAAACAAGGCCTGCTGGTAAAAACCCGCTTCCAGATCTGGCGTAAAACCTACGGCCAAGTCGACGTCGCCAGACTCCAACCTGCGTCGGCTCTCGGGTGAAATCTTTTCACCTGCGATAACGAGGCCAGGCGCGATGGTCTGGAGATGGTTGATGAGTCGCGGCAGCAAGACAATTTCACTGATGTCGGTCATGCAAATTCGGAATTCGCGTGAAGCCTGTTGGGGCATGAATAGACCTGCGGTTCCGCGTGCCTTTTCAATCCGCAGTATGGCTTCCAGTAAATCTGGATAGATGGTTTGCGCCCGTGGTGTGGGTGACATGCCGGACAAGGTGCGGCAAAAAAGCGGATCGTCAAAATGCCGGCGCAGCTTGTTGAGCACTAGGCTGGCACTGGCCTGCTCCATACCTAGCGCCTGCGCTGCGCGCGAAACGCTTTGTGTTTTGTAGATTTCAACGAAAACGGGGAGCCAGTCCAGATCAAGTTTTGCCATAGCCAAGTGTAACCCTGTATATCAAAAAAGCATACTGAATATTCGATAGTTGGCTTTGACGGAATAGTGCAAGCCTGCGATAGTCTCGTTTCTTCAAACTTGAGATTAATTTAAGAAGATAAGGGAGAGACAAAACATGCAATTTCACCTCAATGGATTTCGTACCGGTGACCCAGGGCTTTTGGATGCTGCGTCAACAGCTTCATCAGCTTTGACACAGACGATGACTAGTGCTGAAGATAGTGTTTTACCCACTGAAGCCGATGTGCTCATCGTCGGTTGTGGCCCAGCAGGGCTGACTCTGGCCGCCCAATTGGCTGCCTTTCCGGACATCCGAGCAGTGATCGTAGAGCAGAAACCTGGGCCTTTGCAGTTGGGGCAGGCTGACGGTGTCGCCTGTAGAACCATGGAAATGTTTCAGGCCTTTGGCTTTGCAGACCGTGTGTTGAAAGAGGCTTATTGGGTGAATGAGACCACCTTTTGGAAGCCTGACGACGCCAAAGACGGTGATCGCAAGCGCATTGTGCGTAGCGGGCGGGTGCCTGATGTGGAGGAAGGCCTCTCCCACATGCCACACGTGATTCTCAACCAAGCGCGCGTCCACGACTTTTATCTTGAGCTCATGCAAAAGTCGGCATCGCGCCTAGTACCGCACTATAGCCGTCGCCTTGTCAAGCTTGAACGTGACGCGGATACGTCAAACCCATATCCTGTCACGGCGCAGTTTGAGCGGCAGGGCGATGGTCACGATGGCACCATAGAAACCATCCGCGCGCGTTATGTTGTAGGCTGCGATGGTGCGCGCAGCGCTGTGCGCCAGTCCATCGGACTGACACTGAAAGGTGATTCCGCCAACCACGCTTGGGGCGTGATGGACGTGCTGGTGGTGACAGACTTTCCGGACATCCGGTTCAAATCGCTGATCCAGTCTGCTGACGAGGGCAGCCTCTTGATCATTCCGCGAGAAGGCGGTTACCTGGTTCGCCTGTATGTGGAGTTGGACAAACTTAACCCTAACGAGCGCGTCTCCAGCCGCAACATCACAAATGAGCAATTGATTGCAGCCGCCAAGCGGATCTTCCACCCCTACACCTTGGATATCAAAGAAGTAGCTTGGTGGTCTGTGTATGAAATTGGCCAACGCTTGACCGACCGGTTCGATGACCTCCAAGCCGAGGAGGTCGTGACGCGTCTGCCGCACATCTTCATTGCCGGCGACGCCTGCCACACCCACAGCCCGAAAGCAGGGCAGGGCATGAACGTCTCGATGCAAGATGCGTTCAACTTGGGCTGGAAGCTGGCGGCGGTCTTGCAAGGGCGCAGCCCCGCCAGCCTACTCCATACCTATTCTGCAGAACGGCAAGCGGTGGCCAAAGAATTGATCGACTTCGACCGCGCATGGGCCAAGATGCTCAGTGCGCCTTTGAAAAAGCCCGGCGACGCTGCCGGTACGGGCATGGAGCCGTCCGAGGTGCAGCGCTACTTCGTGCAGCATGGCCGCTACACTGCAGGCACCGCCACGCGCTACCAACCGGCCTTGCTCACCGGCACATCCGACCACCAGCACATGGCCGAAGGGCTGACGATTGGCGCACGCTTCCATTCCACGCTGGTCGTCCGTTTGGGCGACGGCAAACCGATGCAGCTGGGCGAGACGCTGGCAGCGGATGGCCGCTGGCGTTTGATCGCCTTTGCGGGGCAGAGTGATGATGCCGGGTCAGCATCGCCCTTAGGCAAGCTGTGCAGCTATCTCATTGAATCGCCGCAATCCCCGCTCAAGCGCTATACCCCTGCAGGTGCGGATGTGGACGCCGTCTTCGATGTGCGCGCCGTGTTTCAGCAAAGCCACCATGAGCTAAGTATTGATGCCATGCCCGAACTGCTGTTCCCAAACAAAGGGCGCTACGGTTTACGCGATTATGAAAAAGTATTTTGTGCTTTGTCTGACGAAAGTCAAAACATCTACAACTTGCGCCAAATCGACTGCCAAAACGGCTGCTTGGTCATCGTGCGCCCCGACCAGTACATCGCGCATATTTTGCCGTTGGACGCAACCGACGCGTTGGCTGCATTTTTTGACGGCTTCATGTTAGAAGCCTGATCGACACCGCGCAATCTGTTTTTCACCAAAATTCAACCACTAGGGAACACCTGCATAAGTCCGTTCGCATTGAGCTTGTCGAAATGCTTTCGTTATAAATCAATAACTTAGAGAAGGCTTCGACAGAGCCTGTCCTGAGCCCGTCGAAGGGCTCAGCCCGAACGGGAGGGGTGTAGTGGTCAAGTAATTTCGGACAGTTTGATAGATTTTTTTGATGTCGATTCACGCTCGAAAGCGTTGGGTGACAAGTTGCCCAGTT
>CANKRG010000014.1 GCA_947485165.1 Comamonadaceae bacterium | reverse complement strand
TTGCGCAAAAGCGCAAATGACCCACAGTCTGACATTCGATGTTCAAATCGAGACCAGACTGAAATGCTAATTTCGGCAAATAAATCATTAACTTACGATGTTCTAATGTGAAAACGTTGGGACACTACTGATTAAATATTGGATTTTGAAGGGCTTAAACTGGTGCCGGATTCAAAGCAGCAAGCACGGCAGTGCTTGCTTGCACCGCACTGCGACGGTGGTATAAATTCAGCGCACGCAGGCCGCCTAATTCTTCGCCACCACCCGCACGACCCGGGCCACCGTGGAGCGACTGCGGCATCACATTGCCATGGCCGGTGTGCAAAGCGGCAACGTCCGGCGAAATGACATGCACGCGGCCATGGCTGTCGGCCAGTTCCAACGCTGCAGCAGCTAGTGATGCTGGGTCACTGCCATACAAAGAGGTGACCAGTGAGCCCTGGCCACGGCGGATCAGAGCCAAGGCGTGCGCCATGTCGCGGTAGGGCAACAGCGTGGCAACCGGGCCAAAGACCTCGGTGTCGTGGACGCGGTCGGCGCTGTCGCTGCCTGGTGCATCGCGCGTGCCTAATAGGGTTGGGCCGACGCAGCAAGCTGTGCCAACGACGGCATCGGTCAATGCATGGGTTGAGCCATCATGCAGCACTTCGGTTTGTTCTTTGAGGTAGGCCAATCCTTCTTGAACGTTGATGAGTTGCGCACGGTTCACCAACGCGCCCATGCGCACGGATTCATGTCTAGGGTTACCCACAGTGGTTTTCGCCAAACGGGCTGAGATGGCTTGCGCGGCAGCGCTGTAATGCGCTTCTGGCATCAAGGCACGGCGGATGGCGGTGCATTTTTGTCCTGCTTTCACCGTCATTTCGCGTGCAATTTCTTTAACAAACAAGTCGAAAGCTTCGCTGTCTGGGGCTGCATCTGGCAACAGCAAGGCCGAATTAACGCTGTCAGCCTCAATATTAACGCGAACAGATTTTTGCACCACGGCAGGGTGTGAACGAATCACTGCTGCCGTCTCAGCTGAGCCAGTGAAAGACACGACATCGAACGTTTCTACCGAATCCATCAAACCAGCAGAGCTGCCGCAAATGACCGAGAGCGCACCAACCGGGAATATGCCCGCATCCACCACGTCTTTGACCATGCGCTGGGTCAGCCAGGCGGTGGCCGTGGCCGGTTTGATGATGACCGGGACGCCAGACAACAGCGCAGGTGCGGCTTTTTCCCACAAGCCCCAGCTTGGAAAGTTGAACGCATTGATGAACAAGGCTACTCCACGCGTGGGCGTCAGCACATGTTGCGACTGAAACAATGGGTCTTTGCCCAGACGTGCTGCCTCGCCGTCGAGCATAAAATGACGGTCTCCCAAAGATTCGCCCAGTTTGGCGTAGGTTCCCAGGGTAAAGATACCGCCGTCAACATCCACCGCTGTGTCGTTTTTGACCGTGCCGCTGTTGGCGGTGGCGATGTCGTAGTAGGCGTCACGGTTGGCTTGTAATACTTTGACGGCCGTCGCCAGCATGCCAGCGCGCTGGCGGTAGGTGAGGGCACGCAAGGCCGCTCCGCCTTGCTCACGCGCGAAGGCAAAACCTGCGGCTAAATCCAGGCCGGTGGCGTCAACATGGACCAGTTCGGTGCCGAGTACGGGGTCGAAAAGAGGGGTGCCGATGCCGGTGCCTGTCTGCCATTGACCGCCTAGGAAGTTGGGTAGTTTTTGTGTCATGATTTTGGGAATATTTTGTTGGCTAGGGTTTGTTCGTTCAGCGGGTAAAGTCGATGCGACCCTCTGGCAAGAGGTAAAGCACCAAGGCACGCCCTTGCGTGACGGTGGGTCGATGCGCCGAACCGGGCGGATAGACCAGCCAGCCAGCGGAGCGGTTGTCAAACTGAGCATTTCCACAATTAGTGTCACCCATAGGCATGATGAGATCAATTTCACCCAAGGGATGAGCATGATGCGGTCCTGCAATGTCCTGCATATCAACCACATCAACTGAAAAGCCGTGCAACTCTGGCGATGATTTGAAAATACGGCCGTAGCGGATGCCGCCGCCTTCACGCTCGCATAACCAACCATCAGCCACGCCAATTTCACAACTTGATTTCAATCGCTCATAGGTCAGGCTGCCCAAGCCATGCTCAGTATTCAACCAATCATCCAATGCCGCATCGAGTGGCCGCCCGAAGATCTGGGTCGTTAGTTGAGCGATTTGCTCTTTAAATTCTGCGGCTGACATGGATAAATCTCCTGGGTTAGAATTATTTTGCTTGCACTTTTTGGTAATATGAATTATTGTGCAGACGCGAACCATAAAACTAATTTTTGAACATGTCAAGCACTATATTGCATAAGGTGGAATTTTTAACGGCTCTTGGGGAGCGTGTGCGTGCTTTGCGCGCCAGGCGCGGGCTGACGCGCAAGACTTTGGCGGCTGCTGCCGAGGTCTCGGAACGGCATTTGGCTAATTTAGAGTATGGCACGGGCAACGCATCTATCTTGATCTTGCAGCAGGTGGCGAATTCCTTGCAATGTTCGCTCGCAGAATTGGTCGGTGACCTCACGACGGCAAACCCTGAATGGCTCATGATCCGAGAGCAATTGGCGCATGCTGATGAGGCCACCTTGAGGCGCATTCGCATCGCCATTGGCGATGTTCTGGGCGACACAGCGGGGCAAAACCGCTCGCAGCGCATCGCTTTGATAGGTTTGCGAGGTGCGGGAAAATCCACGCTGGGCCAGCGTTTGGCAGATGATTTGGGCTTTCCATTTGTAGAGCTGAACCGTGACATTGAGAAGCTGGCGGGCTGCGGCGTGCATGAGATTCAAGCTTTGTACGGCTTGAACGGCTACCGACGTTATGAGCGGCGTGCTTTAGAGGCGGTCAACGAGTCACATCCTCAAGCTGTGATTGCCATACCGGGAGGCTTGGTGTCGGATACGGCAACATTCAGTTTGCTTTTATCCACCTGCTCCACGGTGTGGCTCAAGGCCGAGCCTGAAGACCACATGCAGCGCGTCATCGCCCAGGGCGACATGCGCCCCATGAGTGCCAGCAAAGAAGCGATGGATGATTTGCGGCAAATCTTGAAAGGCCGCAACGCTTTTTACTCGAAAGCGGATGTGACCATCAACACCAGCGCGCAGAGCCTTGAACCAACGTTTGAGCTGTTAAAGACGCAAGTGAATCAATTCTTGTCGCAAGCAGCTTGAAAGAGGATTTTTCATAGATAAAAATGGCTGTAGCCAGCGTATTATATGTATATACTGCTATTATAATTATAGCATAGTGAAGGCATCGTGCGGAATTGTAAGATTGCAGAATTAATTTTATAAAATGCTTGACGGCGCCTATTTTGTGCAATATGATGCATGCATATCAAAAATATGCATTATTTTGCAGGTTATTTAAACAGGAGTTCATCGCATGAGTTCATCACCTAAAGTCGAGTACCAAACCGACCCTTCGCAATACAAGCATTGGAAGCTGTCTTTCAATGGCGCAGTTGCTACCTTGGCGGTTGATATTGACGAAAACGCGGGTTTGCGTCCGGGCTACAAACTCAAGCTGAACAGCTACGATTTGGGTGTCGATATCGAGTTGAACGACGCCATCAACCGCATCCGCTTTGAGCACCCAGAAGTGCGCACCGTGGTGGTCACCAGTGCCAAAGACAAAGTTTTCTGCTCCGGTGCCAATATTTTCATGTTGGGTGTTTCTAGCCACTCGTGGAAGGTGAATTTTTGCAAATTCACCAATGAAACACGCAATGGCTTGGAAGATTCATCGGCCCACAGCGGGTTGAAGTTTTTGGCTGCAGTGAACGGCGCTTGTGCAGGTGGCGGCTACGAGTTGGCGCTGTCGTGTGATGAAATTATTTTGGTCGATGACCGCGCATCTGCTGTGAGCTTGCCTGAAGTGCCTTTGCTTGGTGTGTTGCCGGGCACGGGTGGTTTGACCCGCGTGACCGACAAGCGCCATGTGCGGCATGATTTGGCAGACCTGTTTTGTACCAGCGTGGAAGGCGTGCGCGCTCAAAAAGCCAAAGATTGGCGTTTGGTGGACGATATTGCCAAACCGGCGGTGTTTGCTGAAAAAGTGCAGAAGAGGGCTTTGGAATTGGCAGAGAAAAGTGACCGCCCTTCGGATGCAAAAGGGGTCGCACTGACCCCATTAAAGCGCACCGTTGAAGCGGATGCCCTGCGCTATGGCTTTGTTACGGTTGAAATTGACCGCGCCAAACGCGTCGCCACCTTCACCGTCAAAGCACCTGCCAACGCTGCTGATTTGCCACAAACGCCAGCCGCGATGGTTGAAGCGGGCGCCAACTGGTGGCCTATGCAAATGGGGCGCGAGCTGGAAGATGCTATTTTGCAAATGCGCACGAATGAGCTGGACATAGGCACATGGTTGCTCAAAACCGAAGGCGATGCCGCCAAGGTATTGGCCAGTGACGCCTTGATGTTGGCGAACAAAGACCATTGGTTTGTGCGCGAAACCATCGGTTTGCTGCGCCGCACCTTCAGCCGTTTGGATGTATCTTCACGCAGCTTGTTTGCTTTGATTGAAGCGGGTTCTTGCTTCTCTGGAACGCTGCTCGAATTGGCATTGGCATGTGACCGCAGCTACCAATTGATGCTGCCTGATGACGAGGCTGCTTCTCCAAAAATCACCGTGACTGACGTTAATTTTGGCATTTATCCTATGGCAACGGGTCAAAGCCGCTTGGGCCGTCGCTTTTACGACGAAGTGCCTGCCCTCGAAGCTGTGCGCGCCAAAGCGGGTCAAGCGTTGGACGCTGATGCCGCTTTTGCACTCGGTTTGGTCACGGCCAATCCTGACGATATTGACTGGACAGACGAGGTTCGGATTGCCATCGAAGAACGTGTCGCGATGTCGCCCGATGCGTTGACTGGCATGGAAGCCAACTTGCGCTTCAACAGCCAAGAAAACATGCATACCCGCGTTTTTGGTCGTCTCACAGCTTGGCAAAACTGGATTTTCCAGCGACCGAATGCGGTGGGTGAAAAGGGCGCTTTGAAAGTTTATGGCAAAGGTGAGAAAACTGCCTTTGATTGGAACAGAGTTTAATTTTCGGCATTTTTAAAATCAAATTTACCTAATCTGGAGTTTACAAAATGAGCAGCATCAATTACAGCGAAAAAATCCCTAACAACGTTAACTTGGGCGAAGACCGCACTTTGCAGCGCGCCCTAGAACAATGGCAACCCAATTTCATCAACTGGTGGGACGACATGGGGCCAGTGGGTTCGACGGATATGGATGTTTATTTACGTACAGCAGTCAGTGTTGATGCACAAGGCTGGGCACAGTTTGGCCATGTCAAAATGCGCGATTACCGTTGGGGCATTTTCTTGAACCAAGGCGATACAGATCGCAAAATCCATTTTGGCGACCACATTGGTGAAAAAGTTTGGCAAGACGTGCCTGGCGAACACCGCGCCAACCTGCGCCGCATCATCGTGACGCAGGGCGACACCGAGCCAGCATCGGTCGAGCAGCAGCGCCATTTGGGCAGCACCGCGCCAAGTATGTATGACCTGCGCAATCTGTTTCAAATCAACGTCGAAGAAGGCCGTCACCTGTGGGCAATGGTTTACTTGTTGCACAAACACTTTGGCCGCGATGGCCGCGAAGAGGCGGATGCTTTGTTGGTGCGCCGCTCGGGTGACGAAAACAACCCGCGTATTTTGGGCGCGTTCAACGAAGCCACGCCAGATTGGCTGAGCTTTTTCATGTTCACTTACTTCACAGACCGGGATGGCAAGTTCCAACTCGCTGCTTTGGCGGAAAGCGCGTTTGACCCACTGGCGCGTACCACCAAGTTCATGTTGACCGAAGAAGCGCACCACATGTTTGTGGGTGAAAGCGGTATCTCGCGCGTGCTGGCACGTACCGCGCGTGCCATGAACGAGCTCAAAACGGACGATGTGGGCAAGTTGCGTACTGAAGGCGTGATCGACCTGCCGACCATCCAGCGCTACATCAACTTCCACTACAGCGTCACCATCGATTTGTTTGGTGCGGACGAGTCCAGCAATGCAGCGATTTTCTACAGCTCTGGCCTCAAAGGTCGCTATGAAGAAAGCAAGCGCACGGACGACCACATTTTGAAAGGTCAAACCTACAAAGTTCTGGAGTCACGCGACGGCAAGTTGCAAGAAAAAGAAGTGCCTTTGCTCAACGGTTTGAACGAAGTGCTGCGCGACGACTACATCACCGATTCCGTCGCGGGTGTGGATCGTTGGAACCGTGTGCTGTCCAAAGCGGGCATAGATTTTAAATTGATCGTGCCCCACAAAGCTTTTAACCGAAACATTGGTGCGTTGGCGGGCGTGAAAGTGTCACCCGATGGTCGTTTGATCAATGCCGCTGAATGGCAAGCCAACCGTGATGAGTGGTTGCCGACAGCAGAAGACCGCGCCTATGTCGCCAGTTTGATGGGTCGTGTCGTAGAACCAGGCAAGTTTGCCAACTGGATTTCACCGCCAAACATGGGCATCAACCGTCAAGCGGCGGACTACGAGTACGTACGTTTTAACTAAAATAGAAACACATCGTAATAAGGCTAAAAGAGCGTACACCACATGACTACAGCAGACCTCGCAGTTGCAACCAGCGCCATCATCAAACAGCATCTCATCGATCCTGAAATATGCATACGCTGCAACACCTGCGAGGCGATTTGCCCGGTCGGCGCAATCACCCATGATTCGCGCAACTATGTCGTTGATGCCAGCAAGTGCAATTTGTGCATGGATTGCATCTCGCCATGCCCGACAGGCTCGATTGACAACTGGCGCATGATGCCGCGCGCCATGGCTTACACGCCTGAAATTCAGTTGACTTGGGATGATTTGCCAGTTGAATTGTTAAGTGACGAGTTGGATAAATATGGCTCGGCAGATGTTGTAGAACTTGACACGCAGTCAAACGCAGATATTGGTTTGCCTGCGTCTGGCAGTTCTGCGGGCTCAAACGCAGCACCTTGGTCTGCATTGAAACCACACACCAACTTGCATGGTCCGAAAACCCCCATCATGGCCACCGTGACGGGCAATGTTCGCGTGACAGAAGTCGGCAAAGACTACGACACACACCACGTTGTGTTAGATTTTGGCAGCCAGCTTTTTCCAGTGTTAGAAGGCCAATCGATAGGTGTTTTGCCCTCCGGTGTGGACGCTTTGGGCAAACCGCACCATGCACGTCAATACTCCATCGCCAGCCCACGCAATGGTGAGCGGCCTGACTTCAACAACCTGTCGCTCACCATCAAACGTGTTTTAGAAGACCACGACGGCAAACCCGTGCGCGGTGTCGCGTCTAACTTCATGTGCGACCTCAAAGTCGGCGACACGGTGCAAGTGATTGGCCCGTTTGGCAGCAGCTTTTTGATGCCGAATCACCCTAAATCCAATATCGTGATGATTTGCACAGGAACCGGTAGTGCCCCCATGCGTGGCATGACGGAATGGCGCAGACGGCAACGGCAAGCAGGCGCGTTTGAAGGCGGCAAGTTGATCTTGTTCTTTGGCGCTCGCAGCAAAGAAGAGTTGCCCTACTTTGGCCCGCTGAAGAATTTGCCGACTGACTTCATCGACATCAATTTTGCTTTCTCCCGCACCGCCGGACAACCCAAACGCTACGTGCAAGACGCCATGCGCGAGCGAGCGGCCGATTTAGCCCCGCTGTTGGCCGATGCCAATACCTACTTTTACGTCTGTGGCTTGAAGAGCATGGAAGTGGGCGTTCTGTCCGCTATGCGTCATATCGTTGAGAGCGCTGGGATGTCTTGGGATACAGTGGGCGCTACGCTCAAAAAAGACAACCGCCTTCATCTGGAGACTTATTGATATGACCCACGCCTACATCATCGACGCCATCCGCACCCCTTTTGGCCGCTACGGCGGCGCTTTGTCGTCGGTTCGTACTGACGACTTGGGCGCAATTCCGATTCGCGCGTTGATGGCGCGCAACCCCAGCGTCGATTGGGCGGCCGTCACCGACGTGATTTATGGCAATGCCAACCAAGCCGGCGAAGACAACCGCAACGTGGCGCACATGGCGTCGCTGTTGGCTGGTCTACCGGTTGATGTACCCGGCGCAACCATCAACCGCCTGTGCGGTTCGGGTTTAGATGCCGTCGGCACTGCCGCACGCGCTATCAAATCAGGCGAAGCCAGCATGATGATTGCAGGCGGTGTGGAGAGCATGAGCCGCGCCCCGTTTGTCATGCCCAAAGCTGAAACAGCGTTTAGCCGCACCAACACGGTGTATGACACCACCATTGGCTGGCGCTTTATCAACAAAGCGATGAAGGCACAATACGGCGTGGATTCCATGCCTGAAACGGCTGAAAACGTTGCTAATGATTTCAACATCGACCGCCTAGCGCAAGACCAAATGGCGCTGCGCTCCCAGCTCAATGCCATTGCCGCACAAAAACGTGGCTTTTTTGACGCTGAAATCACCCCAGTTTCTATCGCGCAGAAAAAGGGCGATCCGCTCATCGTTAACCAAGATGAGCATCCGCGTGAAACGACTTTGGAAGTGTTGGCGAAACTGAAGCCCATCGTTAAACCCGAAGGTTCAGTCACAGCGGGCAATGCTTCGGGCGTGAACGACGGTGCCTGTGCTTTGTTATTAGCCAATGAGGAATCTGTCAAAAAATACGGACTCAAACCCCGCGCCCGCGTCGTTGGTATGGCCACGGCAGGTGTCGCACCCCGCATCATGGGTTTTGGCCCCGCGCCTGCCACCCGCAAAGTCTTGGCGCTGACAGGTTTAACGCTCGATCAAATGGACGTGATCGAACTCAACGAAGCCTTCGCCGCTCAAGGTTTGGCGGTTTTGCGTGATTTAGGTATTGCCGACGACGACGGCCGAGTCAACCCTAACGGTGGGGCGATTGCATTGGGCCATCCGCTGGGGGCAAGTGGCGCTCGCTTGGTGACCACGGCACTTAATCAGCTAGAAGCCATCAAAGGCAAATATGCGCTGTGCACCATGTGTATTGGCGTGGGGCAGGGCATTGCGCTGATTATTGAACGAGTTTAGGGTGTGTATACGCTTATAGTCGGCGTATTTATTATCTAAGATGCTATTTAAAATATAGCATTAATCGGTTTTAATTTAAATAAATTAGAATCTGACCCTCATTTATTCTGCATTCACACCAATTAACCAAGGGTAAACACTGCGAATTCTCATGCTTTTATGATTGTGTAATTTTCTGTAATTACGTAGAATTATTGAAAACAACACCCAATAAACCATGCGCCTCGTTCCCAACTCCTTACATATGCAAGTTGCTAGCACCTTGCGGGAGCAGATTTTTTCAGGTGATTTGGCAGCAGGTGCGTTTTTAGACGAATCTGCGCTGTGTGAACAGTTCAGCATCTCTCGCACACCGCTGCGCGAGGCGCTCAAGGTCTTGGCTTTTGAAGGCTTGGTGCGTCATGAGCCGCGCCAAGGCTGCTATGTGAGTCAGGTGACCGAGAAGGATTTGGACGATATCTTCCCTGTGATTGCCATGCTAGAAGGGCGCTGCGCCTTTGAAGCTGCCAAAAACGCCAACGATGCCGATTTGGCTGCGCTGGACACATTGCACCTGCGCTTGGTCAGCCATGCAGAGGCGAAACGAATTTCGGACTACTACCAAGTCAACTACACCATCCACGAAGCCATCATCACCCTGGCCAACAACCGTTGGCTGGCGCAGGTGATTGGCGATTTGCGCAAAATCTTGAAGTTGGCTCGCTTGCAGCAATTGCATGCGCCTGGTCGCTTGGAGCAAAGCTTGAGTGAGCATTTGGCCGTGTTTGCCGCTTTGAAAGCACGCGACCCAGAAGGCGCTGAAGCAGCCATGCGAACCCATTTGACGCGCCAACGCGTGGCTTTGCGAGATTTGGCCGAGCGCCGTGACAACCAGAGCAGCAAGCTTGACGATGTGATTTCCCGAAATGACTTGAATAGTTTTAACCGAGAGGCAGCATGAACACGACAACCGAATGGCTCAGTCGCAATGTGAGCAAGTTGCAAAAAGCACTTGTGCCTAATGTGTCTCGCCGTACTTTAGCGGAATTAAAAGCGGTTGTTGACCCCAGCGTCAGCGAAGTTGAAGGCGGACGACGCGCCCGACGCGTTGCGCAGTGGTATGCGAGCGCCGAACCCGAGCAGCGCAAGGATTGCTGGCTTTTGATGAGCGAGCAATTCATGGCCGACCCCGTGATTGCAAAAAAAGCGCAAGACAAATATGCCGCTGCCATTGGTACGGCAGATGAAGCCGTTGCCGAGGTGCGTTTACGCAAAAGCACAGTATCACCGCGTCGTCGTTTGTTGCAACGGTTCAGCGTCTTTCCTGAGGGCATCCAGTTTCTCGTCAACATGCGGGCTGAGATTTTGCCCTTTCTCAAATCAGACAAACGCTTGTTGGCGCTTGATGCCGAGATGGAATACATGTTTTCCACCTGGTTTGATGTTGGTTTCTTGGAGCTGCAACGCATCAGCTGGGACTCGCCCGCTTCGTTGATCGAAAAGCTCATCAAATACGAAGCCGTGCACGACATCAAAAGCTGGGCAGATGTGAAAAACCGGCTCGATAGCGACCGCCGTTGCTACGGGTTTTTCCACCCGCGCATGCCCAACGAGCCACTTATCTTTGTTGAAGTGGCACTGTTGAACGACATCGCCACCAGCATTTTGCCGCTGCTGGATGAATCTGCCGACGCTGAAGATTTGAACAAATCAACCACCGCAATTTTTTACTCCATCAGCAACACGCAAGCAGGTTTGCGCGGTGTGAGCTTTGGCGACTCCTTGATTAAAAACGTCGTCGAAACTCTGAAAGTTGAATTTCCCAGGCTCAAAACCTTTGCCACGCTGTCGCCCATTCCGGGTTTTCGCGCGTGGTTGGCTAAAAATGCCGCAACGATGCTGGAACAATTCGATGAAAAAGCCCTGCTCAAGCTCGGTAAAGCCGTCGGTTTTCAGCCGCCCACGGCAGACCATTTTTTATTCGCGCTTGAACGCATTTCTGAGCTGGATGCTGAATCCCCCATCAGCCAAGCGCTGTTAAGTTTCGCTGCGCATTATCTGGGGCGCGAACAGCGTGATGGCGAGCCGCTGGATCCGGTGGCGCGTTTTCATCTCAACAATGGCGCGCGCATTGAGCGCTTGAATTGGGCTGGCGACCCCACGCCAAAAGGCTACAAACAATCGTATGGTTTGATGGTGAATTATCTATATGATCTCAAACGTCTTGATAAACACCGCAATATGCTGGCACAGGGGAAAATACCTGTATCTGGCGAAGTAGAAAGTTTGTATAGTTAGGTAAGCTATTCTCGATAGCATGCTTACCATTTGTTGTCTAAGCTATTGCTGTAGCTGATTTAGTTATTTTCATATTTTTATAAAACTCTGGAGACACCCATGATTCAAATGACTTTTAACCGTCGTGCCTTGCTGCAAGCGGCCGTTGCTTCGGCGCTGCCAGCGTCAACATTGAGCATTGCGCAATCCGCCTGGCCAGCCAAACCGGTCAACTTGGTTGTTCCTTTCCCTGCAGGCGGCGGCACGGACGCGTTTGCGCGCCCATTGTCGGGTCAGTTTTCTAAGTTAACCGGCAAGCAGCTCATCATTGACAACCGTGGCGGCGCAGGCGGTACTTTGGGCGCTAGCATAGCTGCCAAAGCGTCACCAGATGGCTATAACCTTTTTATGGGTGCGGTGCACCACGCGATTGCACCGAGCATGTACCCAAAATTGGATTACGACCTTGAAAAAGACTTCGTGCCCTTGATGCTCTTGGCCAACGTGCCGCAAGTCTTGGTGGTGAATCCTAAGAAGTTCCCAGGCGATTACAAGGCGTTTCTTGCCCAGGTTAAAGCCAATCCTGGTAAGTTGAACTATGGCTCTGCTGGCGGGGGCACCTCGCACCATTTGGCAGGTGAGTTGTTCAAACAGCAAACCAAAACCTTCATCACCCATATCCCGTACCGTGGCGCAGGCCCCGCTTTGCAAGACTTGATGGCGGGTAATGTGGACATGATGTTTGACGGGCTGGGTTCATCGGCTGGCCACATCAAAGGCGGCCGCATCAAGGCGCTGATGGTCTCTGGCGCAAAGCGTAACCCAGCTTTTCCCGATGTGCCGTGCGCGGGCGAGCTCGGTTTGCCAGACTACACAGTGACAACTTGGTACGGTTTGTGGGCGCCCAAAGGCACGCCGGCTGACTTGCAAGCGCGCATTGTCGAAGAGATGAAACGAGCAGGTTCTACCGATGAAGCCAAATTGGCTTGGGCAAATAACGGCGCTGAATTTGGACAGCAAACACCTGCACAGTTTGGCGCTTTTGTGAGTGCAGAGATCAAACGCTGGGCCGCTGTCGTCAAGGCTTCTGGCGCGAAGTTAGATTAAGACTGTGGTAACCGTAGCCGCCGTGGGCGAAGTGCGGTGTCATTTTGAGGGCAGGTTGGCCATCGTCACGATAGCCAATCCCGCCAAGCTCAACGCTATGTCGCGCCACATGTGGCAGCAATTACGCTCTGTTTTTGATAGCATTTCTGACAATAAAGACGCTGGCTGCGTGCTTATTTCAGGTGCATCCTGCGGTGATGTGCAAGCTTTCAGCGCGGGTGGCGATATTTCCGAATATCCGAGCTTTCGCTTCAACGAGGCCAGTTTGCGCGAGTTTCACGAAGTTGATGTTTGGGGCGGTTTGCAGGCCATGCTGGCTTGCGATGTGCCCATCGTAGCCCGGATCGACGGTGCTTGCATGGGCGCGGGGGTGGAAATGGCGAGCTGTTGCGATATCCGCATCGCAGGCGCGTCTGCCAAGTTTGGCGCCCCGATTGCCAAGCTGGGTTTCCCCATGGCGCCGAAAGAGGCCGAAGTCGTCGTCCGCGCCGCTGGCGAGATGACCGCTCGCGAAATGCTGCTAGAAGCCGCCGTGCTGGATGCCCCAACCATGCTGCAGCGCGGCTTTTTGAACCGTGTGGTGGCAGATGCTGATGTTGCCAGTGCTGTCATGCAGTCCGTGAACCGCATTCTGGCGCTTGCACCACAGGCTGCCAGACTGAATAAACAGACGTTTAGAGGTTTGAATACTCAAAACCCTTACGCCTATGCCGACAGTGCAGAGCATCAAGAGGGCATCAGCGCTTTTATGGCTAAACGCAAACCACAGTGGGCTGAAGAATAAATCCCCCTTAATCCCCCTTAATCCCCCTTTCTCAAAGTGGGAAGCTAATACAAAAGACAAAATTGCTATGAATCACAACCTTTTTACCGCTTTACGTGCGGCATTCCCCAAAGACCTAGACGCTATCGCCGTCGAATCTCTCATCTCTGCCGATACCAGCCTTAACTACAGCTGGCGCGACATCGACCGCGCCACCGCCATGATGGCCAACTTGTTGGCCTCCTTGGATTTACCCAAAGGCGCACGGGTGGCCGTGCAGGTCGAAAAGTCCGTCGAAGCCATGGTGCTGTATTTGGCAACCTTGCGCGCTGGCTACGTGTTTTTGCCGCTCAACACCGCCTACCAAAGCGCCGAGATCGAGTATTTCATCGGCAACGCCGAGCCGTCCGTCGTCGTCTGCAGCCCCGCCAACTTCGGCTGGGTCAGCAAAATCGCCTTCAAAACGGGGACGCAAAACGTCTTCACGCTGGGTGACGACCGCACCGGCTCGCTGTTAGACCGCACCGCCCATTGCAGCGACCAGCACACGCCCGCCATCTGCCAAGCCGACGATTTGGCCGCCATTTTGTACACCAGCGGCACGACTGGCCGCAGCAAGGGCGCGATGCTGTCGCACAACAACCTGCTATCCAACGCGCAGGTGTTGAAGGATTACTGGGGTTGGCAGCCGAATGACGTGCTCATCCACGCCTTGCCCATCTTCCACGTCCACGGCCTGTTTGTGGCGCTGCACGGCGCGCTGCTGAACGGCAGCAAGATGATCTGGCTGTCCAAGTTCGACCCCAAAAGCGTGGTGCAAAAGCTGCCCGAAGCGACCGTTTTCATGGGCGTGCCCACGCTGTACGTGAGATTGTTGGCTGAGGCTGGCCTGACCAAGCAAGCCGTGCGCAATATGCGCCTGTTCGTCGCCGGCTCCGCACCGCTGCTGTTGGAAACCTTCAACCTATGGCAAGAGCGCACCGGCCACACGATTTTGGAGCGTTACGGCATGTCTGAGACCGCGATGCTCACCTCCAACCCGTACGCTGCCAAAGATGGGGAGCGTAGGGGAGGAACGGTAGGTTTCCCGCTGCCGGGCGTGAAATTGCGAGTTCAAGACGACGAAGGTGCAACCTTGCCAGTCGGTGACATCGGCGGCATCCAAGTCCAAGGCCCCAACATCTTCAAAGGCTACTGGCGCATGCCCGAAAAAACCGCTGAAGAATTCACCTCAGACGGCTATTTCAAAACCGGCGACGTCGGTAAAATCGACTCTCAAAGCTACGTCACCATCGTCGGCCGCAGCAAAGACCTCATCATCAGCGGCGGCTACAACGTCTACCCCGCAGAGATTGAGGGCTACATCAACGACATGCCAGACGTTGCAGAAAGCGCCGTCATCGGCGTGCCGCACCCTGATTTTGGTGAAGTTGGCGTGATTGCGTTGATTTTGAAACCGGGTGCAAGTTTGACGTCAGAAGCGGTTTTGGCTGATTTAAAAGCCAAACTAGCCAATTTCAAAATCCCGAAACGCTGCTTTGTGCTGCAAGAGCTGCCGAGAAATACGATGGGCAAAGTGCAGAAAAACCTGCTGCGGGAACAGTACAAAGGCTTGTTTGCCTAACTCAGCCCGTTCGGACTGAGCTTGTCGAAGTCTTTTTACTATAAATAAAATAGCACCCTAGGCAATAAATACGCCGGCTAGAGTCTTATTTGATGGGTAAAAATAGGCTTGAGGTAAAATATTAGGTTATTTACGACTCCACTGCAATTTACCCATGATTCAAATCACTCTTCCCGACGGCTCCAAACGTGACTACGAGGCTAGCAGCGTCACGGTGGCGGATGTTGCTTTGTCTATTGGTGCGGGGCTGGCCAAGGCTGCGCTGGCGGGAAAAGTCAGAGCCGCAGGCGATCCTGAGGGTTCAGGCAAGGTGGTGGATACGAGTTTCAGCATCACCAAAGACAGCACGCTTGCCATCATCACCGCCAAAGACACGGATGGCTTGGAGGTGATTCGCCATTCGACGGCGCATTTGTTGGCTTATGCGGTGAAAGAGTTGTTTCCAGATGCGCAGGTGACGATTGGCCCGGTAATTGAGCATGGGTTTTTCTACGATTTCTCTTACAAACGCCCGTTCACATTAGAGGACTTGGCGCTGATTGAGAAGAAGATGACCGAGCTGGCGAACAAAGACGAGCCTGTGACCCGCCGCGTGTTGCCGCGTGATGAGGCGGTGGCGTACTTTAAAAGCTTGGGTGAGCATTACAAGGCCGAGATCATTGGCAGTATTCCAGCGGGTGAAGACGTGTCGCTTTATAAAGAAGGCTCGTTTGAAGACCTGTGCCGTGGCCCGCACGTGCCGTCCACCGGCAAATTGAAGCATTTCAAGCTGATGAAGCTGGCCGGCGCGTACTGGCGTGGCGACCACAAAAACGAGATGTTGCAACGCATTTACGGCACGGCCTGGGGCAGCAAAGACGAGCTGCAGCAGCATTTAAAAATGCTGGAAGAAGCCGAAAAGCGGGACCACCGTAAGCTGGGGCGCGAGCTGGATTTGTTCCACATTGACGAGCATTCGCCAGGCACTGTGTTTTGGCACCCCAAGGGCTGGACGCTGTGGCAGGGCGTGGAGCAGTACATGCGCAAGGTCTACCAAGACAACGGCTACCTAGAGGTCAAAGGCCCGCAGATTTTGGACCAAAGCCTGTGGGAAAAAACCGGGCACTGGGACAAGTACAAAGAAAACATGTTCGTCACGGAGTCAGAAAAGCGGGATTACGCCCTGAAACCGATGAACTGCCCGGGTCATATCCTGATCTACAAACACGGCCTGAAAAGCTACCGCGACTTACCGCTGCGCTTCGGCGAGTTTGGCGCTTGCCACCGCAACGAGCCTTCGGGCGGACTGCACGGCATCATGCGGGTGCGTGCCTTCACGCAGGACGATGGGCATATTTTCTGCACCGAAGCGCAAATCCAGAGCGAGGTGATTGCGTTTACCGCGTTGCTGCAAAAAGTGTATGCTGATTTTGGTTTCAAAAACATCATCTACAAGCTGTCCACCCGGCCTGATAAGCGCATCGGTTCTGAGGAAAGCTGGGACAAGGCCGAGCATGCCTTGGCTGAAGGTTTGAAAGCTGCAGGCTGTGAATTCACCTATTTGCCGGGCGAGGGTGCGTTTTATGGCCCGAAAATTGAATACACGCTGAAAGACGCGCTGGGTCGTGAATGGCAGTGCGGCACGATTCAGGTGGACCCCAACATGCCAGAGCGCTTGGATGCTGAGTACGTGGGTGAAGACGGTGGCCGCCATCACCCCATCATGCTGCACCGCGCAATTGTGGGCAGTTTGGAGCGTTTTATCGGGATTTTGATCGAAGAGCACGCGGGCGCGTTGCCGTTTTGGTTGGCACCAATGCAGGTTTCTGTGCTCAATATCACCGATTCGCAGGCCGAATATGCCAAAGAAGTGGCAAAAACACTGCAAAATCAGGGGTTTAGGGTCAATTTAGACTTACGAAACGAGAAAATTACGTATAAAATACGCGAGCATTCAATGCAAAAGCTGCCATATATCGTTGTTATCGGCGATAAAGAGATGGAAGCGGGGGCAGTTGCAGTGCGCGCGAGGGGCAATGTTGACCTCGGAGTGATGCCGTTACAAGACTTTCAAATGAGACTTGCTAACGATGTTGCTACTAAAGCTTAAGTTTATAAATCCCTTTTTTAGAGGTTAAAACAGGCTCTAGCCGGCGTATTTGCTGCATTAATACTGCTTAAGGTGCTATTTTATTGATAGCTAATATTTTTTAAGGATTAGAACCATCGCTACTGAATTTCGTGATCGTCGCCAACGTGAAGAGCGCAAACACCGTTTAAACCGTGAAATCATGGCGCCAGAAGTGCGCTTGTCAGGTCCTGAAAACGAGCCTTTGGGCATCGTTTCCATCATGGAAGCCCTGAGATTAGCAGGTGAATACGATGTTGACTTGGTTGAAATTGTTGCCACGGCGGTTCCGCCGGTTTGTCGTTTGATGGACTACGGCAAGTTCAAATACCAAGAGCAAAAGAAGGCAGCCGACGCGAAATCCAAGCAGACGGTGGTTGAGATCAAAGAAATCAAGTTTCGTCCAGGAACTGATGACGGTGATTACAACATCAAGATGCGCAATATCAAGCGTTTCTTGGAAGAGGGTGATAAGGTCAAAGTAACGCTGCGTTTCCGTGGTCGTGAAATTACCCACCAAGAGATTGGTATGAATTTGCTCAATCGCATTCGCGATGAGCTGGTGGATTTGATTGTGGTGGAGCAGTTTCCAAAGCTTGAAGGGCGTCAAATGGTCATGATGATCGCGCCAGGCAAGAAGAAAATAGCACCTAAGCCACAAGTTCAGCCGCAAGCTGTTGCACCAGTTGCACCAGCGCCACTAACGACGGCGTAAAGAATTTTGGCAAGTTGAAAGACTTGCCGATGCGCGAAGGGTGTCAAAGTCCTTCGCAAAAGTAGTGAGTTAAATCTCGCTACTTAAGTGGTGGTTTTAAATAGCCATTACGACAAGTGGCTCGGGGCCAACAAGTTTGCGTAGGTTCGCAAACGCCTCACGAGCACAATAGAAAAGGAGCATGAAAATGCCCAAAATGAAGACCAAAAGTGGCGCGAAAAAACGTTTTCGCGTTCGTCCAGGTGGCACCGTCAAGCGCGGTCAAGCCTTCAAACGTCACATCTTGACCAAGAAGACCACTAAAAACAAACGCCATCTGCGCGGATCAACAGAAGTGCATAAGTCCGATATGGGCCGTATGTCACAAATGTTGCCCGGCCAAGGCATTTAATCAACGACGAACAAGGAGTAATAACATGCCTCGCGTCAAACGTGGTGTAACGGCCAGAGCCCGTCACAAAAAAATCATCGCCCTAGCCAAGGGTTTTCGCGGTCGCCGCGGTAATGTTTTCCGGGTCGCCAAAGAAGCGGTCATGAAAGCTGGGCAATATGCCTACCGTGACCGTCGTACCAAAAAGCGTGTGTTCCGCCGCTTGTGGATCTCCCGTATCAACGCCGCTGCGCGTGAATGCGGTCTGACCTACAGCCAGTTCACCAACGGTTTGAAGAAAGCTTCTATCGAAGTTGACCGCAAAATGTTGGCTGACATCGCCGTGCACGACAAAGCTGCCTTCGCAAGCATTGTGGAACAAGTTAAAGCCAAACTGGCTGCTTGATTTCAGCTTGCTAATGTTGCTGCAGCAGCTATTGATAAAATAGCGGCTTAGGCAATAGAAACAAGGGCTAGAGCTTGATTGCGCTAGCCCTTTTTCATTGTAGATATTGATTCAGATGATTGATTTAGATAAGTAGTTAGAAGTCTTAGAATAAAAAACATGAATGAACTGAACGCCATTGTTGACGCCGCCAGGCAAGCTTTCATCGCTGCTGCCACACCTGCCGATCTAGAAAACGCCAAAGCGCAGTTTTTAGGTAAAACAGGCAGCATTACCGAGCTGATGAAAGGCATGGCCGCACTGCCCGTAGAAGAGAAAAAATCACGCGGCGCAGCCATCAACGTGGCAAAGCAGGCGATTGAAGCTGCTTTGACCGACCGCCGCCAAGCGATGGCAGATGCCGAGCTGGAGCTGCAACTCAAAGCTGAAGCGATGGATGTGTCGCTGCCAGGCCGCAAGCGCGGGCAGGGCGGTTTGCATCCTGTGTCGCTCACGCTGGAGCGCATCGAGGCGATTTTTGGCTCTATGGGGTTTGACGTCGCGCAAGGCCCCGAGATTGAGACCGATTGGTTCAACTTCACCGCGCTGAACACGCCTGAAGACCACCCTGCGCGCTCCATGCACGACACGTTTTATGTCGAAGGCGGCACTGAAACTGCCCCCAACTTGTTACGCACCCATACCAGCCCGATGCAGATTCGCTATGCCGTGCAGCATGTTAAAAAGCACCGCGCGTTGATCGATGCAGGCGGTCAGATGCCTGAGATCCGCGTCATCGCACCGGGTCGTACCTACCGCGTCGATAGCGATGCCACCCATTCCCCCATGTTCCACCAGTGCGAAGGGCTGTGGATTGGCGCGAATGTGAACTTCAAAGATTTGAAAGTCGTCTTTACCGATTTTTGCCGCACCTTTTTTGAGTCAGACGACTTGGTGCTGCGTTTCCGCCCCAGCTTTTTCCCGTTTACCGAGCCGAGTGCCGAGATGGATATCCAATTCGCCACCGGCCCGCTGGCAGGTCGTTGGTTGGAAGTAGCTGGCTCAGGCCAAGTGCACCCCAACGTGGTACGCAACATGGGCTTGGACCCCGAAAAATACATCGGCTTTGCCTTCGGCATGGGCCCAGACCGTTTGACCATGCTGCGCTACGGTGTGAACGACTTGCGGTTGTTTTTTGATGGCGATATTCGCTTTTTGTCTCAATTTCAATGAATTTAATGGGTCAATGGAACCATCTCCGTTCGGACTGAGCCTGTCGAAGTCGTCGCAAACCCTTCGACAAGCTCAGGGCGAACGGCTTAGGTCGTGATTACTTATAAAGTTAAATAAGAAAAATTAAATATGCAATTCCCAGAATCTTGGTTGCGCGAATTTTGCAACCCGCCAATGTCAACCGCTCAATTAGCGGAAGTGCTCACCATGGGTGGCTTGGAAGTTGAAGAGCAAAGCCCGGTTGCGCCTGCGTTCACCGGTATCGTCGTCGGACAAATCATGGCGGCAGAGCAGCACCCGAATGCCGATCGCCTGCGCGTCTGTCAGGTCAACGTTGGTCAAGCTGAGTTGTTGAACATCGTTTGTGGCGCACCGAATGCTCGCGTCGGCATCAAAATCCCTTGTGCGCTGGTTGGTGCTGAGCTCCCACCGGGCGAGGATGGCAAGCCTTTCATGATCAAGCTGGGCAAGCTACGTGGCGTGGAAAGCCAAGGCATGTTGTGCTCGGCCAATGAGTTGAAATTGATTAAACTGAATGAGAGCAAAGATGGTTTGCTGGAACTGGGAGATGACGCCATCATCGGCCAAGACATCCGCACACATCTGACTCTGGACGACACGCTGCTGACACTGAAGCTAACGCCTAATTTGGCACATTGCCTGAGCGTTTACGGCGTGGCGCGTGAGTTGTCAGCATTGACCGGTGCACCGCTCAAGCCGCCAAGCTTCCCCACAGTGGAGGTGAGCCATCAAGATATACTCGCAATCAATATCAGCGCGCCTGAATTATGCGGCCGCTTCTCAGGCCGTGTCGTCAAAGGCGTGAATTTTGCAGCGCCTACACCGCAGTGGATGGTGGACAAACTCGCGCGTTGCGGCCAGCGCAGCGTCAGCGCCTTGGTCGATATTTCCAACTACGTGATGTTTGAGTTGGGTCGCCCGTCGCATATTTTTGACCTCGACAAAATCCACGGTGATTTGGACGTGCGTTGGGGCAAACCCGGAGAAACACTCAAGCTGCTCAATGGCAATACCGTCGAGGTTGATGCCCAAGTCGGCGTGATTGCAGATGATAATGCTATTGAATCAATAGCAGGCATCATGGGGGGCGACGCTACAGCTGTCTCTGAAGCAACTAAGAATATCTACATCGAGGCGGCCTTCTGGTGGCCAAAAATGATCGCAGGCCGTTCACGCCGCTTCAACTTCTCCACCGATGCAGGTCACCGCTTTGAACGTGGCGTTGACCCAGAATTGACCATAGAGCACATCGAGCGTATCACGCAATTGGTGCTCGACATCTGCGGCGGCAAAGCTGGCCCGATTGATGATTTGCAGCCGAACATGCCGAAAATCCAGGCTGTCAGCCTGCGCGTTGCACGGGCGGCCAAGGTCATTGGCATGCCGATTAGTTTGGCGCAATGCACGGAAGCGTTTACCAAACTGGGTTTGCCGCATACGGTTGAAGGTGACATTATCACCGTCACACCGCCAAGCTACCGTTTTGACATCCAGATTGAAGAGGATTTGATCGAAGAAGTCGTGCGCATGGTGGGTTTCAACAACCTGCCAACAACGCCACCGTTGGCACCCATCACAGCCAAAATCCGTACTGAAGCACAACGCGGCCCGTTTGCGGTGCGCCGTACGCTGGCGGCCATGGGCTACCAAGAAACCATCAACTTCAGCTTTGTCGAAGAGCGCTGGGAGCATGAGCTGGCGGGTAACGCCAACCCAATAAAACTGCTGAACCCGATTGCCAGCAACATGAGCGTGATGCGCTCGTCTGTGCTGGGCTCACTCGTGCAAGTTCTCAAATACAACATTGACCGTAAAGCATCGCGCGTGCGTATTTTTGAAGTCGGCCGCGTATTTTTGCGGGATAGCAGTGTGAAAAACACCGACACAACCGTTGACGGCTTCCACCAACCCATGCGCGTTGCAGGCTTGGTCTATGGCAATTTGGACGAGCTGCAATGGGGCAGGGCAGAGCAGGCCGCTGATTACTTTGACGTCAAAGGCGAAGTTGAAGCCTTGCTGGCACCGCTGAAAGCGACTTTTGAACCAGCCCAACACCCTAGCATGCACCCAGGCCGCTGCGCCCGCGTGTTGTCGAATGGTCAAGAAATTGGCTTCATTGGCGAAATGCATCCTAAGTGGGTTCAGTCTTATGAATTGGCTAAATCAGGTAAGGGTGGTAAAGCGCCCATTCTGTTTGAGCTGGAACTTGAGGCACTTTTACAACGCCCTGTGCCTGTAGCGCAGCCTGTGTTGAAAACGCAAGATGTAGAACGTGACATTGCAATGTTGGTAGCAGAAAAGGTAACGCACGCAGCAGTTGTAGCAGCAATCGCTGCTGTACCTTTGAATGGATTGACGCGCACAGCCACGCTGTTTGACATCTACCGCCCCAAAGTGGCTGCCGGTGATATCGCAGTCGATGAGAAAAGCTTGGCCGTGCGCTTGACCTTCAACAGCCAAGATGCCACACTGAACGATGAGGTGATCGAGGCGGCGGTGAATGCGGTGGTCGAGCAGCTGACATGTCAAGTCGGTGCTAGATTGCGTAGCTAAAAATGAGAAGTCATCAAAAAACAAATAACTAAAAGAGGCAAAGAGTAAAAGCGATGGAAATATCTTTAGAGAGCTTAGAGACCAATTCTTTAACCAAAGCGCAATTGGCCGAAGTGCTGTTTGAGCAAATCGGGCTCAATATGCGTGAATCCAAAGACATGGTGGACGCGTTTTTTGACTTGATTTCAGTCCAATTGGTGGAAGGCCAAGACGTCAAAATCCCAGGTTTTGGCAATTTCCAAATTCGCACCAAAGCGCCACGCCCAGGCCGCAACCCACGCACCGGTGAGCTGATTCCGATTGAAGCGCGCCGCGCCATCACCTTTCATGCCAGCCACAAATTGAAAGACCAAATCGCTGGCGAATAAAACGCCATCGTATGTTGTGACTTTTTTCAGCTTTTAGCTGCAGAGAACTTGTTTCAGTGTTGTTAAGTGTTGGATAGTTTTCACACTTGAAGAAATATTTTGAAAACCAGTGTGCAAATGTAAAAGTTATAGTAAATTACTAGCTTATTTACGTAGGATATTGATTTCATGGGGAATTCTCTCCCGCCCATTCCCGCCAAACGCTACTTCACCATCAGTGAAGTGGGCGTTTTATGTGGTGTCAAACCCCACGTGCTACGCTATTGGGAGCAGGAATTCACACAGCTGCGACCCATGAAACGCAGCGGTAATCGCCGTTACTACCAGCACAATGAGGTGCTGATGATCCGACGAATCCGTGAATTGCTGTACGACCAGGGCTTCACCATCCATGGTGCGCGTAACCAAATGCAAGAAATGGGGCAAGTCCACCGTGTTCAAAAACGCAACATGGATGCGCCTGAGTTAGACGGTCAAGCCCAAGTTTTTAACAATGGTTTGCAATGTGAAGATGAACCCATCAGTGATGATGATGCGCTTGAAGCTGCTTTTGCTGCTGCCATGGCCGTTACAAAACCAGCAACGAGCGCAGTCAGTAGCAATTTCAAATGGCAATTTGTACGCCAAGAGTTGAACGAGATTCGTGAGCTTTTGAGCGTAAGTTCTCAAGCGTTGCAGGTATAATCAAATAAAGATCGGTGTGTGGCGCAGCCTGGTAGCGCACTTGCATGGGGTGCAAGGGGTCGTAGGTTCGAATCCTATTACACCGACCAATTTAAACAGGTAAAAATGCCTCTAGCTAGCGTATTTGTTGCCTAAGCTGCTATGTTAAGTATAGCTTTTTTTAAAAATGTACTTACACTTTAGAGGCTTGATTTTTGCGGTTTTTGTCTGCACCGCATCATGGGTGCATGCCCAAACGCAAACGCAATCCCAAGTCGATACCATGGCCAAGCGAATGCAAGCCTGCACCACCTGTCATGGCGCTCAGGGCATCACATCCAACCAAGCGTATTTCCCACGCATTGCTGGCAAACCAGCGGGGTACTTGTTTAACCAACTGCAAAACTTCAAAGAAGGCCGTCGCCATTACGGGCTGATGGTGGGCATGGTGGAGCATTTGAGCGACGCTTATTTGCTGGAAATGGCGCAGTATTTTTCGGATTTGGATGTACCCTATCCGCAGCCAACGCCTCTGAAAACACCGGCTAGTGCTGCGACGTTACAGCTCGGCAAAACCTTGGCTTTGCAGGGTGACAAAACTCGACATCTCGCCGCATGCACCAGCTGCCACGGCACGGCGCTGATGGGCGTTTTACCTAATACGCCAGCCCTTTTAGGTCTGCCTCGAGACTATTTAGCAGCCCAGCTAGGCGCTTGGCAAACTGGCCTGCGTCGCTCCCATGCGCCAGACTGTATGGGGCGCATTGCAAAAGTGCTGTTGCCAAGCGATATCGACGCCGTTTCGAGTTGGCTGGCTCTGCAGCCCGTGCCAAGTTCTGCAAAACCAGCTGCCAAGCTGACAAATCTTGCGTCGGATAATCTGATTGAGAAGTGCGGAGATTTTAAATGATTGCGCATTGGCATGTTTGGTCGCCCGTTCGCCGCATCTTCGCAGTTTTAGCTGCGTTTCTCAGCCTGCTGGTCTTGATTGCCTGTGGCTTGATTTTGAATGAATTATGTGCTTCTGATTTAATAGCACCTCAGGCAATAAATACGAAGGCTACAGACAACAATGATACTAAAAATCCACTTTTTAAAGCGACTTTAGAGCGCGGCGCATACCTGGCCAAAGTTGGCAACTGCGCCGCCTGCCACACAGCCCGTGGCGGCGCGGCGTTTGCGGGCGGCAAAGCCATCAGTACGCCGTTTGGCACGGTTTACACCAGCAACATCACGCCAGATGTCGCCACTGGCATCGGCAAATGGTCGGCAAACGCCTTTTACCGCGCCCTGCACGAGGGCCGCAGTGCCGACGGCCACCTGCTCACCCCCGCCTTCCCGTACCCCAACTACACCCACATCACCCGTGCTGATAGCGACGATTTACACGCCTATTTCATGCACAGCGTCGCCCCTGTGGCGCAGCCCAACAAAGCGCACGACTTGCCGTTTCCCTACAACACCCAAGTGGCTTTGGCATTTTGGCGAACCTTGTTTTTTGAAAAAGCGGATGAAAGTAACTTTAAAAATACTATCAATAACATAGTACCTAAGGCAATAAATACGCCGGCTACAAGCAAAAATATAGCCCTAAATGAAGGGGTAAAAACTGAAAATTCAGACATTCAACGCGGCGCATACCTGGTTCGCGGTCTAGGCCACTGCAGCGCCTGCCACGCCGAGCGTAACGCGCTGGGTGCCAGTGTGAATGACCAATTTGGCGATCAATTTCTAAGCGGCGCACTCATGCCCATGCGCGACTGGTACGCCCCGTCTTTGGTAGACCCAGCCGAGGCGGGCGTCGCCCACTTGCCGCGCCAAGATGTGGTTGCCCTGCTCAAAACCGGCATAGCGCCCAACGCCAGCATGCTAGGCCCCATGGCCGAGGTGGTGGTGGGCAGCACCCAGTTTTGGATGGATGCGGATTTGCAAGCCACGGCAGCGTATTTGCAATCACTTCCTCAGCTAGCGGTGAAAAACTCAACAAAATCAACAACTTTTGATAAATCCAAACCGGCTCTTTTTGACAAAGGCGCCGAACTCTTCACCCAACACTGTGCCAGCTGCCATGGCGAGCAAGGGCAGGGCATGCGGGTAGAGGGCAACGTCGCGCTGCCAGCGCTGGCTGGCAACCGCGCCATCACCCTGCCTAACACCACCAACTTGGTTCGCATCCTGCTAGCGGGTGGTTACGCCCCCAGCACAGCTGGCAACCCCCGACCCTTCGGCATGCCGCCCTTTGTGCATGTGCTGAACGACGAAGGTATAGCTGCCGTCACCACCTACATTCGCAATGCGTGGGGCAACCAGGCGGCTTCGGTGACGGCTGCGGATGTGGTACGACAGCGCCGCGGGGTGATGCCGTAGTTTGGAGCCAAAGACGATACTATGTCGCGAAGAGAAACGAGACGATGTGCTGCATTTGATCCGGCTTATGGGCTGTATTGCCCCTTGTTGAACTTGTGACAACAAAATCAATCTAAATTGTGTCAGCATGTCGCTGGCAGGAGGATGGAAAGATGAAAAAATTCAAGCATTGGCAGGATCCCGTTAACGCGGTTTTGGGCGTTGCGCTGGTTCTTTCGCCTTGGATTCTCGGTTTCAGTGAAGAAACTTTTGCTATGTCGAACGCCGTAGTCATCGGTCTGGCACTGGTGGCCACAGCATTGGGAGCGATGCTGGCACCTAATGCTTGGGAAGAATGGACGGAAGCCATACTCGGGCTGTGGATGGTCATCTCACCTTGGGCGCTGGCTTTTAGCCACGTGCGAGAGGCGATGTATGCCGCTGTAGCGGTTGGTTTGATCGTGGTGCTGCTAGCACTATGGACACTGGCGACTGATAAAGATTTCAGTTTGCCTAAGTCGATGATGCCTTGATTTAAGCCACGGGTCGTTCTTCTTTGCCACTCACATACTTCGCAAAGCGGGCAGGGTCGCGGCCATGCACGGGTGCGCTGTCTTTGTACGGCCAACCGCCGAATTGGGTGCGTTGGTAGTCGTTAATAGCTTGGCGGATTTCGGTTTGGGTGTTCATGACGAAGGGGCCATATTGCGCGACGGGCTCGCCAATCGGGCGGGCTTGCAGCAGCAAAAATTCGGCCAACTCGTTACCACCGTTGAAAATTTCAACGTCCACATCGCCACGTAATTCGGCCATGACATAACCCACGGCTTGCTCCGCTACGGTGACTTGGCTGCCTTTGAAGCAGTAAAGTTGACGCTTGGTGTCTTCCTTTGCGGCTCTCGGCAAGGTCCAACGCGCACCTGGAGCGAGTTTCAGCGTCAAAATCGCCAAATCGCTCTCGGGTCGAGATGCCCATGAGTCTGGCGGCGGCGGCAAGGCTTTCGCACCGACCTTATCCATCAGAGAACCCGCAATCACCGCGATTTCAGCCGTTTTACCGTTCGCATCTGTAGCGGTGTGGCGAGCAATTTTCTCGTTCCACAGCATCGTGAAATGCGCCGGCACCATTTTGCTTTTCGCGGGTAAATTCAGCCAAATTTGGAACAATTCCAGCGGGTTCGGCTTAGTCGCGTCCATCAGAGGAAACATCTCAGAATGCACAATGCCGCCACCAGCTGTCAGCCATTGTGTGTCGCCACCGCCGAATCGCGCGGTTGCGCCTAGGGAGTCAGAATGGTCGATCAGCCCCTTGCGGACAATGGTGACCGTCTCAAACCCCCTGTGCGGATGCGAGGGAAAGCCCGGCACCGTCTGCCCGTGGTACATGCTCCAGCCATCTTTACCGCTGAAATCTTGCCCGATCTGGCGTCCAGACAACGAGGCATTGGGTGCCAAGTTGCCGTCACCCGCCGGATATTTGTCGTCGTGGTAGACGCAAAACAAAAACGGATCCATCGTCGGCCACGGTGTCGGGCTGGCACCTAACTGGTGGATGTTGATGATGGAGTTGGGGCTTTTGTTGAGGTTTGACATGGTCCGATTATAAACCTTGTCGAAATGCCACAAAACATGGTCAAATATAGATGTAGCTGCCGTTTTAAATGCCTTAGATGCTATTTAATGCATAGCAAAAAGGCGGTCAACCTCTCGATTGACCGCCTATAAGAACCTAACTTCTATTGAAAGAATGCGCTTTAAATCTTCTCAGCCAACTGATCCAAAATCGCTGGATTCTCCAACGTAGACGTGTCTTGTGTGATTTCCTCACCTTTGGCGATGGAGCGCAGCAAACGGCGCATGATTTTGCCGCTGCGGGTTTTAGGCAGATTGTCACCGAAGCGGATGTCTTTGGGTTTGGCGATGGGGCCAATCTCTTTCGCCACCCAAGCGCGCAGCTCGTTGGCGATTTTGACGGCTTCTTCACCGACGGGACGGCTGCGCTTCAGCACGACGAAGGCGCAAATCGCTTCACCGGTCAAATCGTCAGGCCTACCGACAACTGCAGCTTCGGCGACCAAATGGGCGCAGGAGACCAAGGCAGATTCGATTTCCATCGTGCCCATGCGGTGGCCAGAGACGTTCAACACATCGTCAATCCGACCGGTGATGCGGAAGTAGCCACGGTCTACGCTACGCACAGCGCCGTCACCAGCCAAGTAAATCGTGCCACCCATTTCAGCTGGGAAGTAGGCTGATTTGAAGCGCTCTGGGTCGTTCCAAATCGTGCGAATCATCGATGGCCAAGGGCGTTTGACAACCAGCATGCCGCCAGAGCCGTTGGGCATGTCGTTGCCCACTTCGTCCACAATCGCCGCCATGATGCCAGGCAGTGGCAAGGTGCAGCTGCCTGGAACCAGTGGCGTTGCGCCTGGAAGCGGCGTCATCATGTGGCCGCCAGTTTCAGTTTGCCAGAAGGTGTCCACAATCGGGCAGCGTTCGCCACCGACATTTTTGTAGTACCACATCCACGCTTCAGGGTTGATAGGCTCACCCACGCTGCCCAAGATACGCAAGCTGGAGAGGTCTGAACGATCCGGATGCACGGCAGCGTCGCCTTCCGCGGCTTTGATGAGGGAGCGAATGGCAGTCGGTGCGGTGTAGAAAATCGTGCACTTATGGCGCTCAATCATCTGCCAGAAACGACCAGCGTTCGGGTAGGTTGGCACGCCTTCGAAGATGATTTGTGTTGCGCCAGCGGCGAGTGGGCCGTAGGCAACATAGGTGTGGCCAGTGATCCAGCCGATATCAGCCGTGCACCAGAAAATGTCTGACGGTTGCAGGTCAAACGTCCAATCCATGGTCAGCTTCGCCCACAGTAAGTAGCCGCCAGTGGAGTGTTGCACGCCTTTTGGTTTACCGGTTGAACCGGAGGTGTACAAGATGAACAGCGGATGCTCCGCGCCCACAGGCACGGGTGCGCACACACCGCTTTGGCCGGCAATCGCTTGGTCAAACGTTTTGTCGCGGCCTGCGACCATGTTGCAAGCTGTAGCGGTGCGCTGGTACACATACACGGTTTTGATAGATTCGCAGCCGCCCAGTGCCAAGCCCTCGTCCACAATCGCTTTGAGTGGCAGCTCTTTACCACCGCGCAATTGGTAGTTAGAGGTGATGACGGCCACAGCGCCAGCATCAATGATGCGCTCTTGCAAAGCCTTGGCTGAGAAGCCGCCAAACACCACGCTGTGCGTTGCACCAATGCGGGCGCAGGCTTGCATGGCGATCACGCCTTCCAGCGTCATCGGCATGTAGATCAACACGCGGTCGCCTTTTTGGATGCCATCGGCTTTGAGCGCGTTGGCAAATTGGCTGACACGGGCGAGTAGTTCTTTGTACGTCGTCTTGGTAACTTTACCGTCGTCACCTTCAAAAATCACCGCCGTTTTATTTTCAACGGGCGTGCCCATGTGCTTGTCCAAGCAATTGGCAGAAGCGTTCAACTCGCCATCGTCAAACCATTTGTAAAACGGTGCGTTGGATTCGTCCAAAGTCTTGGTGAAAGGCTTGTTCCACATCACGTTTTCACGTGCCAAGCGCGCCCAAAAACCTTCAAAATCCTTCTCGGCTTCGGCGCACAAAGCGTTGTAGCCTTCCATGCCAGAAATACGGGCATTTTTTTGCTGTGCTTCGGTCGGGAAGAAAACGCGATTTTCGACCAAGTTAGATTCAATAGCTGAGGAAGGTGCGCCCATGGGTCTTTGTCTCCAGTAAGGTTATAAACTAGCTTAAATTAATCTTGAATTTACTCTACAGAGCTTGTTTTTGTTTGTTCTGCATCAAGAATATGCGTAATGTGAGGGTTTGTACTTACAAAGGTCTGACTGAGACGAAACTTACAGGAACAGCAGAACGGGTCATAACTGTCATAAAATCCACACGCTATCTCAATACACTACTTTTATGACCACACCTAAACAAGCATCATCCAACACCGACGTTTCCAAACTGCAATTTCTACCCAACATGATATTTGCCAGCCGTTGGCTGCAAATGCCGCTTTATCTGGGTTTGATCTTGGCACAAGGAGTTTACGTTTGGCATTTCTTCATCGAGTTATATCACCTTGTATTCGCCGCTTTTGGCAGCCAGTCAGATGTGGTGGCTTTGGTCACCAGCATAGGCTATAAATCCGATGTGCCAGTCACGGCGCTGAATGAGACCATCATCATGCTCGTGGTTCTGGCGTTGATTGACGTGGTGATGATCTCTAATTTGTTGATCATGGTCATCGTCGGCGGTTACGAAACGTTCGTCAGCCGTATGAATCTACAAAATCACCCCGATCAACCCGAATGGTTGTCGCATGTCAACGCCAGCGTGTTGAAAGTGAAACTGGCAACGGCCATCATTGGTATTTCTTCTATCCATTTGCTCAAAACCTTTATCAATGCGGCCAACTACACAGAGCAAGTGCTGATGTACCAAACGATTATTCACGTTGTGTTTTTGCTGTCTGCCATGGCCATTGCATACACAGACAAGTTGATGTCGGGCTCGGGCAAACACTAAAGCTCGCCCCATCCGCACCCCACTGAGTGCTGACTGGTCAAGCGCATACCGTCGCATTCACCGCACTGCCGCTCAAAGCCGCTGTGCGAAAAACGGAACACATCATCGAAGGTAAACCCGTCAAAGTGCGGATTTCCATGCCGATGTCTTGATCACCTTGAATCATTTCTCCGGCAAATCCCACCACGGCAGCACCTTGCGCAGCGACAACACCTCGCCGCTTCGCAGGGCGCTGTAGCCAGGAATGGCTGTAATCGCCGCCTGCCATTGCGGTGTTTGCAGTAAGGCCTGCAACGCAACGATGCCCGGTTGCTCTAAGGCGGATTTAAGGCAAACCAAATGGTACTTTTCTTTGACCAACGGCACAAAGCCCAAACCCGCTTGCACCGCGGCGGCTTCAATGCCCAAGCCTGCGTCTGCCTGGCCTGACAGCACGGCGTGGGCGACTGCCGCGTGGGAGGGCTCGGTGTGGTCGTAGCCGGTGATATCTGACGCGTTTAGCTCCGCTGCAGCTAGCAATTCGTCCAATACGACGCGGGTGCCCGTGCCCAGTGCGCGGTTGGCAAAGCGGGTGGGTTTTCCTTTTTTTGCTAGCGTTAAATCTACCAATCTGCTCACATTTAACGGATTGTCAGGCGCGACCATCAAACCCTGGGTACGGCTGGCAAAGCCTATGATTTTGTGCAACCCTGGCTTTAAAAGCGGCTTGTAAATACGCTCGGTTAGTGTGTCTTTGCCCCTATTTTCCAGCGTATGAAACCCCGCCATCACGCAGCGGCCTTCGTTCAACGCGCGAATGGCGTCTACGCTGCCGGTGAAGCGGATGTCTAGGTGAAGTTGCGGCAAAGCTGCCTCGCGCAGTTGGCTCAATGCATCGTCGTGGCTCGCGTACAGGGTGACGACGTGGCTGGCATCGTCAAAAGCTACGGCAAACGAGCGTTCCAGCTCGGCGCGCAGGGCTTCAATTTGCGGTGCCAGTCGCGCCTGCGCTTGGCGTTCGGCCCACATCAGCTTGCTGCCAAATTCGCTCAAACGGGCAGATTGGCCTTTTTCCCAAATCAGTAATTCATCGCCCAGCTCAGTCTCCCAGCGCTTCAGTTCCCCCCACACATGGCGGTACGACAGCCCAAGCTGCCGCGCACCCGCTGAAATCGAGCCTTGGGTGGAAACGGCTTGCAGCAAATCAATCAAGGGGTTGCGCACCGTGGCTGGGCTAGCGCTTCTCTCGACGTTTTGGCTGAGGGTGTAGTGGAGTTGTAGCCTATGCATGGCGTTTCATATCGCTGGAAAATGGATTAGTTGCTACGATACCGCAACTTTGCGCATCTTCTTCACATTACTCATTAAACTTCATAAATCATGCAAATTAAGCCTTCGTTTAAGAATATAGCCAGCGTATTTATTGCCTATACTGCTATTAACTTAGTAGCAATGAGTCCTGCCAAAGCGCAATCTATCGTGGTTGCGTCAACAACCTCGACGGAGCAATCCGGCCTGTTCAGCTACTTGTTGCCCGAGTTTAAAAAAGTCAGCGGTATTGATGTCAAAGTCGTCGCTTTGGGCACCGGCCAGGCGCTGGACATGGGTAGACGCGGCGATGCGGATGTGCTGTTTGTGCATGACCAAGCGGCTGAAGAAAAAATCGTGGCCGATGGCTTTGCGGTGAGGCGTTTCCCCGTGATGTACAACGACTTTGTGCTGATTGGCCCAGCGGCTGACCCGGCGAAGGTCAAAGGCAAAGACATCATTGAAGCGCTGAAAAAGGTGGCCGCTGGCAATGGTTACTTCATATCACGCGGTGATAAAAGTGGCACCCACGCGGCGGAGTTGCGCTATTGGAAGTCTGCGACTGTAGACAACAAGGGATCAGGCTACAAAGAATGCGGTTGCGGCATGGGCCCCGCGTTGAACATGGCGTCTAGCCTGGGCGCTTACGTGCTGGCCGACCGTGGCACCTGGCTAAGCTTCAAAAACCGTGCCGATTTGGCCATTTTGGTCGAAGGCGACAACCGCTTGTTCAACCAATACGGCGTGATGCTGGTCAACCCCGCCAAACACCCGCAAACCAAGGTCATTGAGGGGCAAAAGTTTGTCGATTGGGTGGTGTCAAACGCAGGACAGGCGGTGATTGCCAGCTACAAGATTGGTGGGGAACAGTTGTTTTTTCCGAATGCCTTCAAGTAAGTTTTACCGTACGCCCTGAGCCTGTCGAAGGGTAATTCATTCGGCAGATAGGCTTTGACAAGCTCAGCCCGAACGGATTTTTGGCTGTAACATTAGCCGCATGCACTTAGTTTCCAAAGACATCGAAGATGAGACGTTCATGGCACTTGCCCTACAAGAGGCGCAGGCTGCCGCCGCCATGGGCGAGGTGCCTGTGGGTGCCGTGGTGGTGAAAGATGGTGTGGTGATTGCCGTGGGGCGCAACTCACCGATTGCCGACCACGACCCAACCGCGCATGCCGAAATTGTGGCTTTACGTGCTGCGGCGAAAGCTTTGGGTAACTACCGATTAGAAGGCTGCGAGCTGTTTGTGACGCTGGAGCCCTGCGCTATGTGCGCGGGCGCGATGCTGCATGCGCGCCTGAAACGCGTTGTTTTTGGTGCGACCGATACGAAAACGGGCGCTGCAGGCTCTGTCACCAATTTGTTCAACAACATCGCGTTGAACCATCAAACTGAGGTGGAAGGTGGTGTGCTGGCGGATGAAGCGAGCGTGATGTTGCAGGGCTTTTTTCAAGACAAGCGCGAGATCATCAAGCAAGAAGCCAAGCTGAAGCACCCGCTGCGCAGCGATGCCTTGCGCACGCCCGATGCCGCTTTTGACAATCTGCCCGGCTACCCGTGGCAACCGCATTACGTCAGTAATTTACCCGCGCTAGAGGGCTTGCGGATGCATTATTTGGACGAAGGCGAGGCGGATGTCGCCATCGAAGCCTCTGCTCAAACCAGCTACCTGTGCTTGCATGGCAACCCGGCTTGGAGCTATTTGTATCGCAAAATGATTCCCACTTTCCTAGAGTCAGGGGCTAGGGTAGTTGCGCCAGATTTGATCGGTTTTGGCAAGAGCGACAAGCCAAAAAAAGATGCTTTTCACACCTTCACCTGGCATAGGCAGGTGCTGATTGAGTTGATTGAACGCTTAGATTTGCAAAATATCGTGCTGGTGGTGCAAGACTGGGGCGGAATTTTGGGTTTGACGCTGCCACATGAGTTTTATAAAAAATCGAATCGAATCAAGGGCTTACTGGTGATGAACACCGCTTTGGGCACGGGCGATACGCCTTTGAGCCAAGGTTTTCAAGACTGGCGCGAGATGTGCCGGAAAAACCCAGAATTCAAAATCGACAAACTCTTCGCACGCGGTAACCCGCAGATGAGCCCTGCTGAATGCGCGGCTTACATGGCGCCATTCCCTGAAAAAGGCTTCCGCGCTGCCACCCGTGCTTTTCCGCCTATGGTGCCGGACGTGCCGCAAGCAGACGGCGCAGAAGTGTCCCGCAAAGCCAGGGATTTTTGGATAAACGAGTGGGATAGTCCCACCCTCATGGCCGTAGGCGCGCAAGACCCCGTGTTGGGTTTGGAGTCTATGCGTGGGCTGCAAAAATTGATCAACGGTTGCCCAGAACCCATGGTTTTAGACGATGCAGGGCATTTTGTGCAAGAGCATGGCGAAGAGGTTGCTAAACTTGCCGTCCATGTCTTCAAATGAATTTCACGCTAAATTCAATGCTATTCGTTACACTATTTATAGCACTTTAGGCAATAAATACGCCGGCCAGATACAATTTTAGCTTTTTATTTTAGATTATCACAAGCTATGAGCCATATATACGTTTACTCCCCCTCCAGCCGCGTGATCGACAAAGCAGCGTTCAAACGCGGCATCAAGCGGCTCGAAAACTTGGGGCACGAGGTTGAAATCGACCCAGATGCTTTGACGGGGCATTTGCGCTTTGCGGGGGATGACACCACCCGCATCGCAGCCTTCAGCCGCGCAGCAGCCAGCGGCGCAGATGTGGCGCTGACCTCGCGCGGCGGCTACGGCATCAGCCGGATTTTGGGCGGCATTGACTACAAAGCCTTGGCGAAAGCCATCAATCCCAGCAAAGGGCAGGGCACACTTTTTGTAGGTTACAGCGACTTCACGGCGTTTCAATGCGCACTGTTGGCCAAAACCGGCACAAGCAGCTGGGCGGGACCGTCGGTGTGTGGCGATTTTGGGCAGATTGTGGAGAAAGACGGCTCGCCTGATTGCGTCATGGAAGCGTGTTTTGACGATTTACTGGTCGGGCAGGGCGAGGGGGCAGGGTGGCGAATGCCAGTTGAAAAGGTCAAAAATGCTATTAATAAAACAGCTGTTCAGGCAATAAATACGTCAGCTATAAGCAAAAATATAGGCCAAAAAGATCCTGTAAATAGCAATTTACATAGCAGTTTTAATATCCCGAACGCCACGCTGTGGGGCGGTAACCTGAGTGTGTTGACCAGTGTGGTCGGCACACCGTATTTGCCAGCTGCGGCGACCGACAAAAGCGGCATCTTGTTCATCGAAGACGTGGCCGAGCACCCCTACCGCATCGAGCGGAATTTGACGCAGCTGCTGCATGCGGGCGTTTTGGGTAAGCAAAAAGCCATTATTTTTGGCCAATTTACCAATTACACACTGTTCCCGCAGGTCGACAAAGGCTACAAGCTGCAAAGCGTGGTTGACTGGCTACGCACGCAAGTGAAATGCCCTGTTTTGACGGGCTTGCCCATGGGTCATGTGGCAACCAAGGTAATGCTGCCATTTGGCGAAAAAGTGACTTTGGCAGTCGATGGGCGCGATGCCTTGCTGGTTTGGGGATGATTTTGAGGCAGCTTATGAAACAACATTGGACAGCATCTGCAGGTTCTATTGTACTTTTAGCTTCACTTTTTATTACAAATTCAACAGCACAAAAATTAGTAAATACGCCGGTTAACATCGAAGTTAAGGCAAGAAATGAAGCTGTTTCTGAGAATCCATGGGTGGTCTTAGGCGGCGTTGCGCACCACAGCTGCAGAACCTGCGGTTTCCGAGAAGACAACCCTGGCTTGGCCCTGCAGTGGCAATCGCCGTGGTTTGCAGAGCTGACAGGCTTAGAAAACACCCGTTTGACGGCGGGCGCGTACATCAACAGCAACAACCGCAACAGCGTTTTCGCCGGCGCACAATGGCTGCCTTACAGCTACGGCCCCCTCAAATTGGGCCTGCAAGCTGTGCTGATTACGGGTTACAAAGAGGCGGTCATCACACCGGTGCTGTTGCCTTTGGTGTCTGTGGAAACGCAGCATGTTGGCGTAGATTTGTACGCTGTGCCGAAAATGGCAAAAGTCAGTGCGGCGCTGTTTGCGACGTTTAAAGTGCGGTTTTAATTTTTTTATGGTGAGCCATTACGCCAGTTTTGTCTGTGCGACAACGCACAGAGTTTATGCATAGCATCGAGACGGGAAAGTCAGACGAAGCCTTAACCGCGTTTTTCTCTCGCTTTGGCGATAGCAGCTGCGATCACGGCGCTTTTATCGGTTTTGTTGGCTACTTCGTTTGCCATGGTTTTTGAAGCGATTCTAGAAGCAGAAATTTGGCTATAGCCGTCGTTTTTATTGCCTATATTGCTATGAATAGTATAGCGTTTTAAGGCCTTCTCGGCTAATTCCGTAGACCATGCCGCCCAACCCGTGCGTTCGCCCGTCACATTTTCAAGCTCAATGCAGTCCACCGGGCAAACCGGTATACACAGCTCACAGCCGGTGCAATGCGGTTCAATCACGGTGTGCATCAGCTTGTTGCTGCCGATGATGGCGTCTGTGGGGCAAACATCGATACATAAAGTGCAGCCAATGCACCAGTTTTCATCAATAAAAGCGACGCTACGCGACCCTTCAATGCCGTTTTCCGGATTCAGCGGCTGGACGGCCTGGCCAGTGATGCGGCTCAGTCGTTCAATGCCCTCAGCGCCGCCGGGTGAGCATTGGTTGATCTGGGCGTCGCCCATGGCGATGGCCTCGGCGTAGGCTTGGCAATCCGGGTAGCCACAGCGCGTGCATTGGGTTTGGGGCAGGACGGCACAAATCTGTGCAACCCTGCTGGCATTCACGCTGGCGGGCGCTACGCTGGACATCACGCTTATTTTTTAGGCGCCGCAACCCACGTTGTTTTGACCTTGCTTTGTGGCTTTTCCACGATCAAAGGCTTGGACACAACTTTGGGTGCTGGTTTGGCCACGACTTTGCTTGGCTTAACGGGTGCTTTGGGCGTAACCTTGGCCAAGGCTTTGATGGTTGCTTGAGCCACTGAAGCGTTAGCAACAGCGGCTTGGGCAACCGGTGCTGCAAGCGCTGTAACGACTGCTGGCGCAGCCACGGCAGGTGCAGCCGCTTTGACTGCCGCTTTTGGTGCAACATGATGTGCTGTGATGAACGCTTTCACCTCTGGGTACACCTGTTCGCGCCAGCGGCGACCGCTGAAGATGCCGTAGTGGCCTGCGCCCTTGGCTTCAAAGTGCTCACGTGCGTTGGCCGCGATGCCGCTGCACAACTTGTGCGCGGCATGGGTTTGGCCAGAGCCCGAAATATCGTCCAATTCGCCTTCCACCGTCAGCAACGCGGAAGTCGTGATGTCAGCTGGCTTGACGCGTTCTAACTTGCCGTCAACGTTCTTCACATCCCAAGTGCCTTTGACCAGTTTGAAGTCTTGAAACACAACATCAATAGTCTCTAAATAGTAATTGGCGTCCATGTCCAACACGGCGTTGTACTCGTCGTAAAATTTGCGGTGCGCTTCGGTGCTGGAATTGTCACCCTTGATCAAATCATTGAAATAGTCAAAGTGGCTGTTGCGGTGGTTTTGCGGGTTCATGGCGACGAAGCCGGCATGCTGCATAAAACCAGGGTAGACCATACGCCCAGCACCAGGGAAGTTGGCCGGCACTTTGTAGATCACGTTGTTGACAAACCAGCTGTGCGGCTTGTTGACGGCAAGGTCATTGACGGCGGTGGGTGCCAGGCGCGCATCAATCGGCCCCCCCATCATGGTCATCGACAAGGGCGTTGTTTCGCCGCGCGTGGCCATCAGCGACACAGCAGCCAACACGGGCACTGTTGGCTGGCACACACTCATGACATGGCAATTGCCGTATTTGGCCTGCACGTGGCGGATGAACTCTTGCACGTAGTTCACGTAGTCGTCCAGGTGAAATTCGCCTTCTGACAACGGCACAGTGCGCGCATTTTTCCAGTCGGTGATGTAGACCTTGTGGTCTTTCAGCATCGTGGCAACCGTGTCGCGCAAAAGCGTGGCGTAGTGGCCAGAGAGAGGCGCGACGATCAACACAGCGGGCTGGCCTTTGAGGTGTGTCAGCGTTTCAACATCATCGGTGAAGCGCTTGAAGCGAATCAAATCGCAAAACGGTTTGTTCACTTCTGTGCGTTCGTTGATTGATACAGCAACGCCATTGACTTCAACGGTTTGGATACCAAACGCAGGCTTCACATAGTCTTTGCCCAAGCGGTACATCAAGTCGTAGCCCGCAGAAATGCGCTGCACCATCGGGTTTTGACCGAAAGGTGATTTGGTGTTGGCCAAAACCTTGGAAGTCGCCTTTGCAAAGTCAACAAACGGCTCCATCATGGCGCGCTGAGTTTCGTAGATTTGGTATAGCATGTAAGCGTACTTTCTAAATATGTTGCAGTGCAATATAACTTAATTCGCTATTTAAAATAAGGGAGTTTCCCCCAATTTCACGCAATTACTACAATTAAGTGACTTATTCTGCTAATTACGCCTGACCCTGATGAAAAGACGACAAACATTAAGCTCAGCAACGTTAATGCCCCTCTGATGGCGTCAGCTATGAGTCAGTTCGTGTTCAATGCTAGCGCCGCCACGGTACTCTCAACAAAAAGATCTATGAAAACCCTTAAAAGCTCCCCCAAAATGCCCGTCATGTTCATCGGCCACGGCAGCCCAATGAACGCGATTGAAGACAACGCCTATCGTCGCAGCTGGCAAGATTTGGGCAAAGAATTCGGCGATGGCAAAAAATACCCCACGCCCAGCCTAATTTTGTGCATCTCCGCGCATTGGATCACCCGTGGTTGGTGGCTCACCGGCATGCAAAACCCGAAAACGATTCACGATTTCGGTGGTTTCCCACAAGAACTCTTCGCCCAGCAATACCCCGCACCCGGCGCGCCAGCGGTGGCTGAGGAGCTGAGCAAACAGTTGGTTTCGCCCATTCCCAAGGGCTTTGTCGCTGTCGATATGGACAAATGGGGCTTAGACCACGGCACCTGGTCCGTCCTGAAACCCATGTTCCCCAACGCCAACATCCCCGTCGTGCAGCTCAGCATGGACTACAGCCGCGCACCTGTGGAACATTTGCTGTTAGGTCAACAACTGCGTGAGCTACGCCACCAAGGCGTGCTCATCGTCGGCAGCGGCAACATCGTGCACAACCTGCGCATGGTCAGCAATGGCAAACCGTACGACTGGAACATCGAATTCGACGCTTGGACGGCAGCGCAAATGACGGATAGAAATTACGACGAACTGGCAAACTTCCTAAAACTAGGCAAATTAGCCGAGATAGCGCACCCAACCTACGACCATTACCTGCCGTTGTTGTACTCGGCCGGCGCGGCAGACAGCAAAGACAACATCACGACGTTTAACGATAGCTTGACCATGGGGTCGATATCGATGCGGTCGGTGATTTGGAGTTGATTTCAAACGTCATTTGCTATTATTTTTATAGCTCCTTAATAAATAAATACGTCGGCTATACTCATATTTACCCCTCTTTTTTCGATATAAATGCATCATCACAACATTCAACGCCGCTCGTTCAGTATTCGGCTTCTGACTCTTTTCGCCGGCTCAGGTTTTGCACTCAACACGCTCGCCAAAGCCAGCGCGGCAGCCAGCGTTTTGCTCGCTAAATCAGCGCCTTCAAACATAGACCCAGCAGGTTATTTGGTCAGTGAAAAGCTGGATGGTGTGCGAGCGCTGTGGGATGGCAAGGCGCTGCGCTTTCGCAGTGGGCGGCTGATTGCTGTGCCGGGGTGGTTCTCCGCCAAGTTGCCGACTACGCCGCTGGATGGCGAGCTGTGGATCGCGCGTGGGCAGTTTGATGCGTTGTCTGGCACGGTTCGCAAGATCAAACCGCTGGATGCGGAGTGGCAAAAGGTCAATTACATGGTGTTTGAGCTGCCCGCCGGTTCGGGCGACTTCAAAGACCGCGCTTTGGCGTTGGATTCCATTGTCAACACCGTCGCTTGGCCGCAGCTGCAGGCCATCGAACAAACCGCCATCGCCAACCGCGCCACGCTGCAAGCCAAGCTGGACGACGTGGTGCAGGGCGGTGGCGAAGGGCTGATGCTGCATTTGGCCAGCGCGCCTGTGGCCACCGGGCGTAGCGACGCTTTGCTGAAGCTCAAACCCGTGCAGGATGCCGAGGCCACCGTCGTCGGGCACGTCGCCGGCGAAGGCAAATATGCGCGCATGACCGGTGCTTTGGATGTCAAAACCACCGATGGGCAGCGTTTCAAGCTCGGCACGGGTTTATCCGATGCGCAACGAAAACATCCACCCGCCATTGGCAGCTCAGTGACTTACACCTACCGAGACCTCACATCTAGCGGCAAACCCAGATTCGCCAGTTTTTTGCGCGTGCACGAAAATTTTTGAGAAAACTACTGATCTGGCTCAATGAAGTTTGAACCGTTCGCGCTGATCCTTCGATACCTCAGGACAGGATACGCAGTGCGTATCGAAGCGTCCCCGAGTGAGCTGTCCCCTCGATACCCCAAGGAGAGCGGCTAGGGTTTGACAGTGCTTTTGCCTTGTCCGACCCCACACGGCGGGCGATGTTGGCTCGGCTATCGCAGGGTGAGGCCTCGGTCAACGAGTTGGCTGCGCCGTTCAAAATGAGCCTGCCCGCTGTCTCAAAACACATCAAAGTCTTAGAAAAAGCCGGTCTGCTCACCAAAACCATCAACGCCCAACCGCGGCCTTGCAAGATTGACGGCGTGCAGCTCAAGCAGGCGGTGGATTGGATTGCTCAGTATAAAGAGCTGTGGGAAGGGCGTTTAGACCGTTTGGATGCCTACCTCGTGGAGTTACACGCCAGTGAATCCAGCAAAGTAGCAGCAAAAAACACTACAAAAAAGATAGCCCCTCAGGCAATAAATACGCCGGCTAGAAGCAAAAAAGACTTGAAAAAAACAGGTAAAAACTGAAAAATCACCCAAAAAAAAATCTAAAACAACCGTCAAACCACAGGCGAAAACCAATGACAACAAAGACATCAACCGTGACCTTCAACAACAAATTGGATTTGACTTTTGAACGCATCGTCAATGTGCCGCCGCACCTCGTGTGGCGCGCCTAGACCGAGCCGGAGTTAATGAAGCAGTGGTTTTGTCCCCTGCCTTGGCAGACCATCGACGCCGAAGTTGACGTGCGCCCGGGAGGCATCTTCCGCGCCACCGTCATCCACGCCGACGAAGCGGGCTGTCAAAAACACGCCACCTTGGGTTCCAAAAAGGTTTTGTCGCAATAGTGGAG
>CANKRG010000013.1 GCA_947485165.1 Comamonadaceae bacterium | reverse complement strand
CGTGCCTCAGATTGCTTCAGTACGCGACCCACCGCATGCGCGAGTTTGAGCACAAAATCAGGTGTGATGGGGTGCTGCCCTACCGCGCCGCGAATGCCGTCTGTGCCGAAGTATTTTCTTGTCATGGTGTTAATGTTCTCCTCGAGAATGTATAAATATGCAACTGAATTAAATAAAGCTTAAATTTAATTCGACTGTGTCATCGCCAGCACTTTCAACGCAGCCACGCTTTCACGCACATCATGCACCCGCACAATACTGGCGCCGTTTTGAACGGACAGCACAACAGCCACGATGCTGGGCGGCATACGATCAGCCATGGCCAAACCCGTCACCGCGCCCAAAGAGGATTTACGCGACCAGCCTGACAACACAGGCAAGCCCAGTGCCAGCAGCTCACGCTGACGTGCCAGCAAAGCAAAGTTTTGTTCCACTGTTTTGCCGAAGCCAATGCCAGGATCGATAGCTATACGCCTCAAATCAACACCCAGCCGGCATATATATTTTCTACGTTGCTCTAAAAATAATAGCACTTGTGAAACAACAGATGCTGCACCGCCCTGCATAGGTTCGGACTGCATCGATTGCGGCTCTTTGTGCATGTGCATCAAACAAATGCCACAGCTGGGGTGTTGAGCTACAACGTCAGCTGCTCCTTCTTGGCGCAACGCCCAAATGTCGTTGATGATGTCGACGCCCGCATCCAAAACCGCTTGCATGACTTGGGGTTTGTAAGTGTCTACCGAAACTGGCACACCAAGTTTGACAGCTTCAAGAACGACCGGTAAGACACGCGCCAACTCCACGGCCAAGGGCACGTGCGGCGCGCCTGGTCGAGATGATTCACCGCCAATGTCCAAAATATCTGCACCGTCTTTGAGCAGCTTTTCAGCATGCTTTATTGCTGAGCCTGATGCGGCGTATTTCCCACCATCAGAAAACGAATCCGGCGTGACGTTGACGACGCCCATGATTTTTGGGGTTGTCAAATCGATTTGAAAGCGCGTGGTTTGCCAGATCATAGAAGTATTCTAAATTGCTTGCATTTACCGACTTAAAACAAAAAAACGAGGTCAATTGCCTCGTTTTTTGTTTCATTTGACGGTTAAATCAACTTTAACGTTGGTTTTTTTATGCTGCTGTCGGAGCGACTTCTGGTTTGATAACAGGGGCGCTGCCAGTGCCACCACCGCTGTTACTATCAGCAGGAGGAATGCGCGGTGTCCAGTCTTTCGGTGCACGCGGCACTTTGCCAGCCATGATGTCGTCCAGCTGCTCAGAGTCAATAGTTTCCCATTCGAGCAAGGCCTTCGCCATCACATGCATTTTGTCTTGGTTGTCTTCAATCAACTTGCGGGCACGGGCGTATTGCTCATCGATGATACGGCGCACCTCCGTGTCCACTTTTTGCATGGTGTTCTCAGACATATTGGTGGTTTTGGTCACTGATCGACCTAAGAACACTTCGCCTTCATTGTCGGCATAAACCATAGGACCCAGCGCTTCAGACATACCGTAGCGCATCACCATGTCGCGGGCTAACCCAGTAGCACGTTCGAAGTCGTTACTCGCACCCGTGGTCATTTGCTTCATGAACACTTCTTCGGCAATACGTCCACCAAACAACATGGCAATTTGGCTCAGCATGAACTCGCTGTCATAGCTATAACGGTCGGCAGCGGGCAAGCTCATGGTCACGCCCAGCGCACGACCACGCGGGATGATGGTGACTTTATGAACAGGGTCGCACTTCGGCAACATTTTGCCGATCAAAGCGTGACCAGACTCGTGGTAGGCCGTGTTGCGGCGCTCTTCCTCGGGCATGATCATGCTCTTGCGCTCTGGCCCCATCAAGATTTTGTCTTTGGCTTTCTCAAAGTCTTGCATTTCGACCACGCGGGCATTACGCCGCGCCGCCATCAAAGCAGCTTCGTTGCACAAGTTAGCCAAATCAGCACCGCTCATACCTGGCGTGCCACGGGCAATCGTGCTTGGGTTAACATCTTGCCCTGCCGGGATTTTGCGCATGTGAACGTTCAAAATCTGTTCACGACCACGAATATCCGGCAGTGTCACATACACCTGACGATCAAAACGACCTGGGCGAAGCAAGGCAGCATCCAAAATGTCAGGGCGGTTGGTTGCAGCAACAACGATAACGCCGAGGTTGGTTTCAAAACCGTCCATCTCGACCAGCATCTGGTTCAGCGTTTGTTCGCGCTCGTCATTACCACCACCCACACCCGCACCACGTTGGCGACCGACGGCGTCAATCTCGTCAATAAAAATAATGCAAGGTGCGTTTTTCTTGGCGTTTTCAAACATGTCGCGCACCCGTGATGCGCCCACGCCGACAAACATTTCAACGAAATCAGAACCCGAAATCGCAAAGAAAGGCACTTTGGCTTCGCCAGCGATCGATTTAGCCAACAAAGTTTTACCCGTGCCTGGCGGGCCTACCAGCAACAAGCCACGTGGAATACGACCACCGAGTTTTTGGAAGCGACCTGGATCTTTCAAAAAGTCGACGACTTCTTTGACTTCTTCTTTGGCCTCGTCGCAACCCGCCACATCAGCAAAAGTCACGGTATTCGCGCTTTCGTCCAACAATTTGGCTTTGCTTTTACCGAAGCTGAACGGGCCACCTTTACCGCCGCCCTGCATTTGCTTCATGAAGTAAACCCACACGCCGATCAGCAAAAGCATCGGACCCCAGCTCATCAAGAGCGACATCAGCAACGAGCCTTCTTCACGGGGTTTGACGTCAAATTTCACGTTGTTGGCGATCAAATCACCCACCAAACCGCGATCCATGAACGTGCCAGTTGTGCGGATTTTGGTGTCATCTAGCTTGGTGCCCACAATCTCAGATCCGCCAGCACCTTCGCTGATGGTCACAGTTTTGAATTGCTTATTGCGGACTTCTTCTAGAAAGTCAGAATAGCCCACAGAGCCGGCCTGCGCGCCGCCTTTCACATCAAATTGCTTAAATACGGTGAACAACACCATGGCAATGACCACCCAAACGGCAAACTTAGAAAACAATTCTTTATTCAAGCGAAACTCCTAGAAACTATCGTGCGAACATACCTGTGAACATACGTACGATTTTAGACTTTTCAAGATGGCAAAAGGTAGTAAAAGGTTATTTATAGCAATTTCAGACCGAAATTCAAAGAATATAGCAAGAACAGCCAAAACAGCGCCGCTTTACAGACCTACTTTTGCCCCATACCCAACAAAAACGTCTCTGACGATTCTGAACGCGACGACTCTGGTTTGATCGCTTTCACCACCTTAAAGTTCGCTTTAAACATCACCACCAGCTGGCTGTAGCCACTGCCGTGAAAAACTTTGGCAACCAGCGCGCCTTCAGGTTTCATGTGGTTTTTGCAAAAATCGATGGCCAGTTCGATCAGGTTTTCCACGCGCGCCGCGTCAGTGGCATCAATCCCCGATAAATTCGGTGCCATGTCAGACACCACCACATCGGCCAAGTCACCCTTCATTTGAGTGGTGATTTGGTTCAAAATATCTTCTTCGCGGAAGTCGCCTTGTATGAAAACCACGCCTTCTACGGGCTCCATCGGTAGCAAATCAAGCGCGATGATGCGACCATTCAACTCACCCACGGCAGCGCCGCCACCTGTCGCTGTTTTGGGGGACAACTTGCGGCGAATGTACTGGCTCCATGCACCCGGCGTTGAGCCCAAATCGATGACCATGTGGCCAGGCTTGATCAGCTTGTGCGCTTCGTCTATTTCTTTGAGTTTGTAGGCGGCACGGGCGCGGTAGCCTTCGCGTTTAGCGAGTTTGACGTAGGTGTCGTTGACGTGGTCGTTCAGCCACGCTTTGTTGACTTTTCTACTTTGGGTCTTAACTTTCAAAATTAGCCTTCAATTTTTATCTTTCAATTTTTCCGTTCATTCTGAGCCATTATCCTCTGTCGCCATGTTTATTTGGGTAATTACCTAGTAATCGCCGATAATGGGGGTATGTCAAAAATAATACTTACCCCTGCACAGCGCAAAGTTCACCGCGCTGAAGCGCACCACCTGTCACCCGTCGTCATGATCGGTAACGACGGTTTGTCTGCCGCCGTCAAAAAAGAAACCAATGCCGCGCTGAACTCTCACGGTTTGATCAAAATCCGCGTTTTGGGTGACGACCGCGTCGTTCGCGAAGAAATGTACCAAGCCTTGGCGGAAGAACTCTCTGCCGCGCCGATTCAGCATATCGGAAAGCTGTTGGTGCTGTGGCGCCCGATTTTAGAGATCAAAAAAGAACGCCCAGAAGACGACGACCGCATGGCCGGCCCGCGCGACTTCAAAGTTTTAAAATACTCAAGCCGTGGCGGCCAGCGCCCAGAAGTGAAAACATTACGTGTTTTGGGTAACCAGCGTTTGACCCAAGGCGGCAAAGTGAAACGTGCGCAGCCTAAGCAAACATCGGTTAAAAAGCGCAGTCAGACATAATCCAAACAGCTCGGATTAAAATATCCCTGACCGTTCGGGCTGAGCCTGTCGAAGCCTTATTCGACAATATTTTTTATATTGAGAACATTTCGACAAGCTCAATGCGAACGGCGTTTGTAGATAATATTCATCTACTTAGTTTGCACATCACAATACCCGCGCAAACCCACTGCGCGAGGTACATCACACTCCCCACCGCATGCCAGAGCATCAAATTCTCTCGAGCCACAATGCGGGGCGACACGCCGAAAGCCACCAGCAGTGACATCAGCATGCCTAATGCTACAAATAAAATAGCACTATAAATAATAAATACGCCGGCTAGAGGTGTATTTTTATCATTTTTTGAAGTATTTTCTGTGTCTAGCTGATTTTCAAAGCGTTTGGGGCGCAATATCAGCAACAACACCAAACCACAGCCCACGGAAACCCAAGTCTGCACCTCAAACAAACGCGCTGCCAGATTACCTGCCAGCGCTTTGCTCGGCAAGTGCTGAAACAACATCGGCACCACAAAGAAACCAAGTGTGGTTAAACTGCCCCACCAGAGTGCTGCGGTGAATATGGTTAGTTTATAAGTTAAACTTTTCAATATTAATAATATTTATTTTCAATAAATGTCAAATAATATTAGATATAGCGAACACCAACAATTTCGTAATGCTTCACGCCACCTGGCGCTTGTACTTCTGCTGTATCGCCCTCTTCTTTGCCAATCAAAGCACGGGCGATAGGGCTGCTGATATTGACCAAGCCGTATTTGATATCGGCCTCGTCTTCTCCGACGATTTGGTAGGTCACTTTGGCACCGGTATCTTCAGCTTCCAGATCGACCGTGGTGCCAAAAACGATTTTTCCGCCTGCATTCAACTCTTTAGGGTCAATCACTTGGGCGACGGATAGCTTGCCCTCTACTTCAATAATGCGGCCTTCGATGAAGCCTTGGCGGTCTTTGGCCGCATCGTATTCGGCGTTTTCGCTCAAATCGCCCTGTGCACGTGCTTCTGAAATCGCAGCAATGACAGACGGGCGCTCAACGGTTTTGAGCTTGTGCAACTCTGCTTTGAGGATTTCAGCGCCGCGTTTGGTGATGGGTAAAGTTGTCTGTAAAGTTGCCATGGCTGTCAATGTTTCAATGTTTCAAAATTCTTGGGTAGCAAAACGAAACCGCCGAACGTTACCATTCGGCGGTTGTTTGAGTTGGTCAGCATGATTATGCCGTTAAAGGCAAAACCTAGCAACCAGGTCAAATCCTTAGCCTGTGAGATTTTCCCTCAATTGCCCATTTACTTGGCCAACTGAGTATGCATCTCCTGCACCGAAATTACACCCAAGCTGTCCATGTACTTCATGCCCTCGACAGCAGCTTCCGCGCCGAAGATGGTGGTGAAGGTCGTCACCCGGGCTAACAGCGACGAGGTGCGAATTTGCCGCGAATCGGCAATTGCATTGCGGCGCTCTTCTACGGTGTTGATGACCATCGCAATTTCGTTGTTTTTAATCATATCCACGATATGCGGACGACCTTGTGCAACTTTGTTGACGACTGCACATTGAATCCCTGCAGCATTGATGGCACTCGCTGTTCCGGTCGTCGCTACTAATTCAAAATTCATAGCTACTAAGGCACGTGCCACTTCGACTGCGCGTGGTTTATCGTTGTTTTTAACAGTCAAAAACACCTTTTTAACCTTGTCCGTGGCTCGCGGCAATTTAGTACCCGCACCCAACTGCGCTTTGACGAACGCCTCGCCAAAAGTTTTACCCACACCCATGACTTCACCGGTGGACTTCATCTCAGGCCCCAGAATCGTATCGACACCCGGGAACTTGACGAAGGGGAACACGGCTTCTTTGACACTGAAATACGGTGGCGTGACCTCTGCGCCTATGCCTTGTGCATCCAGTGACTGGCCAACCATGCAGCGTGCAGCCACTTTGGCCAGCTGTACGCCAGTGGCTTTGGACACAAACGGCACGGTGCGCGAGGCGCGTGGGTTAACTTCCAGCACATAAATGACATCTTTGCCATCGATTTGCTGGATGGCAAACTGCACATTCATCAAACCCACCACGTTCAGGGCTTTGGCCATGGCCGCGGTTTGAAGCTTGATTTCAGCAATGGTGGCAGCCGTCAAATAATACGGCGGCAGTGAGCAAGCTGAATCGCCGCTGTGTACGCCGGCTTGTTCGATATGCTCCATCACGCCGCCAATGAATACGCGGCCGGTGTGGTCGCGCACGGCATCCACATCACACTCAATCGCATCGTTCAAAAAGCGGTCCAACAAAACCGGCGAATCGTGGCTAACCTTGACCGCTTCGCGCATGTAGCGCTCCAGGTCACGCTGCTCGTGGACGATCTCCATGGCGCGGCCACCCAACACATAGCTGGGGCGAACGACGAGCGGGTAGCCGAGCGAGGCAGCTTTTTCGAGCGCTTCAGGTTCGGTGCGGGCGGTTGCATTCGGTGGCTGCTTCAAGTTCAACTCATGCAAGAGCGCTGAGAAACGCTCGCGGTCTTCTGCCGCATCAATCATATCTGGCGTGGTGCCGATGATGGGTACGCCGTTGGCTTCCAGCGCCAAGGCAAGCTTCAAAGGCGTTTGGCCACCGTATTGCACGATCACGCCGACAGGCTTTTCAATCGCGACGATTTCCAGCACATCCTCAAGGGTCACCGGCTCAAAATACAGACGGTCAGAGGTGTCGTAATCGGTAGAAACAGTTTCCGGGTTGCAGTTGACCATGATGGTCTCGTAGCCGTCTTCGCGCATCGCCATCGCAGCGTGTACACAGCAATAGTCAAACTCAATGCCTTGTCCAATGCGATTCGGGCCACCGCCCAGTACCATGATTTTCTTCTTGTCCGTCGGTGCGGCTTCGCATTCGCTGCCGCTGCTTAGCGGATGAACCGCTTCGTAGGTTGAGTACAAATAAGCCGTATTCGACGCAAACTCTGCCGCGCAGGTGTCCACACGCTTGTAGACAGGACGTACGCCAGCTGCATGGCGGGCTTCGCGAATGGCCGTGTCCGTGGTTCGCAATTGCTTGGCCAGACGACGGTCTGAAAAGCCCTTTTGCTTCAATAAGCGTAGCGTAGCAGTATCAATTTTGTCAAGCGATGTTGTTTCCAACTCCAACTCGATTTTGACGATTTCTTCGATTTGCACCAAAAACCAAGGGTCGATTTTGGTCAATGCAAACACCTCGTCCACGGTGTAACCCATCGCAAATGCATCACCGACATACCAAATACGCTCAGGCCCTGGTGCGCCCAATTCGCGCTCTAAAATTTCGCGATCTTGCGTTTTCTCGTTCATGCCATCGACGCCGACTTCCAAGCCGCGCAGGGCTTTCTGGAACGACTCTTGGAAGGTGCGACCCATGGCCATCACCTCGCCGACCGACTTCATCTGCGTGGTTAAACGCGAATCCGCCGTCGGGAATTTTTCAAAGGCAAAACGTGGTATTTTAGTAACCACGTAGTCGATGCTAGGCTCAAAGCTCGCAGGGGTTAGTCCGCCCGTGATCTCATTGCGCAATTCATCCAAGGTGTAGCCGCACGCCAATTTGGCAGCAACTTTGGCAATCGGGAAACCGGTTGCCTTGGAGGCCAAAGCGCTGGAACGCGAGACGCGCGGGTTCATTTCAATCACCACCATGCGGCCATCGACAGGGTTGATGGAGAACTGCACGTTGGAGCCGCCGGTATCAACACCAATTTCGCGCAGCACCGCTAAGGAAGCATCGCGCAGGATTTGGTATTCTTTGTCGGTCAAAGTCTGCGCGGGTGCGACAGTGATGGAGTCACCGGTGTGGACACCCATGGGGTCCAAGTTTTCAATCGAGCACACGATGATGCAGTTGTCCGCCTTGTCGCGCACCACTTCCATCTCGTATTCTTTCCAGCCGAGCAGAGATTCTTCAATCAAGAGCTCGTTGGTCGGTGAGGCTTCCAAGCCACGCTTGCAGATCTCTTCGAACTCTTCTGCGTTGTAGGCAATCCCACCGCCCGTGCCGCCCAGTGTAAAACTGGGGCGAACGACGGTCGGGAAACCCAAGGTTTTTTGCACTTCCCACGCTTCAACCATGCTGTGTGCAATACCGGAGCGGGCTGAGCCGAGTCCGATTTTGGTCATCGCGTCTTTGAACTTCAAGCGATCTTCGGCTTTGTCGATGGCTTCTGGCGTTGCACCAATCAGCTCGATCGGCTTGCCCGTTGCAGCGCCGGTGTATTTTTGCAACACGCCGTTGTGCCACAAATCTAAAGCGCAATTGAGTGCGGTTTGGCCGCCCATGGTCGGCAAAATCGCATCGGGGCGCTCTTTGGCGATGATTTTTTCAACCGTTTGCCAAGTAATAGGCTCGATGTAGGTCACATCCGCCGTGGCAGGGTCGGTCATGATCGTCGCAGGATTGCTGTTGATCAAGATGACTTTGTAGCCCTCTTCGCGCAAGGCTTTACAGGCTTGCACGCCGGAATAATCAAACTCGCAAGCTTGGCCAATGATGATAGGCCCAGCGCCTATGATGAGAATACTTTTAAGGTCGGTACGTTTTGGCATTATTCACTCTTCTCAGTATTTTCCCCAGCTTTGGTCATCAACCCAACAAAGCGGTCGAAGAGGTAGCTGATGTCTTGTGGACCGGGCGATGCTTCAGGGTGACCTTGGAAGCAAAACGCGGGCTTGTCGGTGCGGGTCAATCCCTGCAGCGTGCCGTCAAACAAGCTGACGTGGGTGGCTCGCAGATGAGCAGGCAATGTGGTTTCGTCCACCGCAAAACCGTGGTTTTGGCTGGTGATGCTGACATGACCCGTGTCTAAGTCTTTAACCGGATGGTTCGCGCCGTGGTGGCCAAACTTCATTTTGAAGGTTTTCGCACCGCTGGCCAAAGCCATGATTTGGTGCCCCAAGCAAATACCGAAAGTCGGAATACCGGTTTCAATCAAATCTTTGACGGCTGCGATGGCGTAATCGCACGGCTCTGGGTCGCCCGGGCCGTTGGACAAGAAAATACCGTTCGGATTCAACTTAAGCACGTCTGCAGCGCTGGTTTGCGCAGGCACGACGGTGACACGGCAACCACGTTCGGCCAACATGCGCAAAATGTTGTACTTGACGCCGAAGTCATACGCAACTACGTGGAACTTGGCATCTGCAGGCACTTGCTCACTGTAACCGGCCTTGCCGTCTAAGGTCGGGTTGTGCAACTGCCACTCGGTTTGTGTCCAAGCATAGGTTTTGCTGGTCGAGACAACTTTGGACAAATCCAAACCAGACATGCTAGGTGCAGCCTTGGCCAAGGCAATCGCTTTGTCAATCAACGCGGGTGTAGCAGCCTCACCTTCAGCCAAAGCAAAAATACAGCCGTTTTGCGCACCGTGGGTGCGTAGGTGGCGGGTCAACTGGCGGGTGTCAATATCTGCAATCGCAATCGTCTTCTCTTTGACCAAGTATTCGGTCAAGCTCATGGTGGAGCGAAAGTTCGAGACGATTAATGGCAAATCTTTGATGATCAAACCGGCAGCGTTAACCTTGGCAGACTCAACATCTTGCTCGCTGATGCCGTAGTTGCCAATGTGTGGGTAAGTCAGGGTGACGATTTGCTGGCAGTAGCTGGGGTCGGTCAGGATTTCTTGGTAACCAGTCATGGAAGTGTTGAAAACAACTTCACCGACGGTATAAGAAACGTCTTTTGACGCCGCTCCTATGGAGGATCCAACAAAGACGGTGCCATCTGCGAGTGCCAGAATGGCTAGTGGGAAACGTGGCTTGAGTGACAAAAGCACTGGGTTCTCCGAATATAAAACGGGTACGCCCAAGCTGGCTGTAAAAATGACTCTTTTGGAGCCAATTTCGAGCTGCTATGTCAGGGTTAAGCTAAATGATGCGCTAGGCGTACGTGGGGTAGACAGGAAGCCTCTAATTATAGCTGAGCTTGCGGGAGAACCCTTACTCAGCCTTGGCTGAACTTGCCTAATTTCTCCAAAATTCGCTTGAAATTGCTGCGAAAACAAAAAAATTATCCAGCTACCGAGCTAGCATGCAAACAAATTGCAGCTGCAGCCGCCACGTTCAGCGACTCTTCGCCGCCAGGTTGCCCAATCCGAACCGAAACTTTGGCCTGCTGCAGCAATTCTGCCCGAACGCCCTGCCCTTCATGCCCCAGAACCCAAGCGCAGGGTTGCGGTAGCTGTTTGTTTTTTATGAGGTTTTGCAAAAAATCGCCTTGATGCGAACTGGTGACAACCCAGGGGACGGTCAAAGCGTACAAGTCGTCCAAACCGGCGCTCTCTACCAGTTGCAGCCCAAAATGTGCACCCATGCCGGCGCGCAGCACTTTAGGGCTCCACAGCGCTGCGGTACCCGTCAACGCAATGACCTGTTTGAAGCCAAAAGCGGCGGCGCTTCGCAGGATGGAGCCGACATTGCCGGCGTCTTGTACGCGGTCCAAAATGACGGTGGCTACATTCGGGGTGATTTGTACGGAACTGGGCAACTCAACGACAAAACCCATCTTGGCGGGCGACTCTAAGCCGCTGATGTCCTGCCATAGCTTGTCTGAAATTACTATATTTTTTATAGCACCTTTGGCAATAAATACGCCGGCTATAGGCATAAATGACTCTGAAAATACAGCTATTGACGGTATCACACCTCTTAACAGCGCAGCGCTGCACAAATGGTCGCCTTCTAACCATACGCGCCCTGTTTTGCGGTACGCCGTAGGCTCAGAGCTGAGTTTACGCAGCTCTTTGAGCAGTGGGTTGTCGCGAGAAGTGATATTGATAGTTTCAGACGAAGTCATTTCGCAGCCCTATTTAAAACGGCAGTTACAGGTGCAAACGTACGTCTATGCTCTGGGCAAGCGCCAAATTCGTTCAGTGCAGCCAGATGCTGGGCGGTACCGTAGCCCTTGTGTTGGTCAAAGCCGTATTGCGGGAACTTGGTGTGCAGCTCTGCGCACCAGCGGTCACGGGTCACTTTGGCCAAAATCGAGGCGGCAGAGATGGCTTGAACTTTGCTGTCGCCCTTCACAACGGCCTCGGCCAGAACGTCCAAGGTCGGAATGCGGTTGCCATCGACCAGTACTTTGACCGGTTTCAGACGCAAGCCCTCCACCGCGCGGCGCATGGCAAGCAGGGTGGCTTGCAAAATATTGAGCTCGTCAATTTCCGCGACGCTGGCTTCAGCAACTGAGCAGCACAACGCTTTGGCGCGGATTTCATCGTAAAGTTTTTCACGGCGTGATGCGGTCAAGGTTTTAGAGTCAGCCAAGCCTTTGATGGGGTTCAAATCGTCCAAAATCACAGCTGCGGCTACGACAGGGCCAGCCAAGGGGCCACGGCCTGCTTCGTCCACACCGGCCATTAATCCTGGGGCATCCCATGACAAAGCGACTTGCTCGGCCTTGATAGGGCTCTTAGACTGTTTTTTTGCCACATTTTGAGATGCTTTCATGGCGGTTTTATCAGGCGTTGCGGTCTTTGCAACTGTTTTTTTAACCAGTTTTGGTGGTTTGATTGAGGACTTGGGCGATGGCATCGGCGGCTAATTCTGAGGTGTTTCTGAGCAATTGGATGTGCAAGGTAGTGAATTGTCGCTCTAAATCAGCTATTTTTTCAGGGGCATCAAACCATGCCAAGGTTGCAGCGGCCAAAGCCTCGGGGGTAGCGGCATCTTGAATCAGCTCTGGGACGACGAATTTGCCGCTCAAAATATTCGGCAGCCCCACCCATGGCTGCATTTTTTTGTGTTTCATGATCTCATAGCTGAGCCAATTTAGCGCGTATCCGATGACCATGGGGCGCTTGTACAAAGCGGCTTCTAAGGTGGCAGTTCCGCTGGTGATCAAGGTCACATCACAGGCTTCCAGCGCGGTGTGTGAGTGGCCAGAAATGATTTGAACGACTCCTTCAACACCACACTCTTTGGCTATTGTTTGCAGCATAGGAATGTGTTTTGGTATCGAAGGTACTATAAATTTCATAGCGGGATAGTCAACAATAATATAGGCTATGGCCTTAAAATACCTTGGTGAAAGGTGTTTTATTTCAGCAAGCCGGCTACCAGGCAAGACGGCAACGACTTTGTCTGCCTCATCCAAACCCAGCAGCTGCCGAGCTTTGGCCTTGTCAGGCTGCATGGGTATGACGGACGCCAGCGGATGCCCGACAAACGTCGCAGGAATGCCATGTTTGGCCAAAATTTCAGGCTCAAACGGGAAGACGCAGAGCACGTGGTCACAGCTTTTTTTGAGTTTTTCTACCCGTTTGGGTCGCCATGCCCAAATGGATGGACAGACGAAATGCACGGTTTTGATACCTGTTTGGCGCAAATCGGCCTCTAAATCAAGGTTGAAATCGGGGGCATCAACGCCGATAAACACATCCGGCGGGTTGGCTAAAATCTTGGCTTTGAGCTGGTTGCGGATGCCCAAAATCTCTCGGTAGTGGCGTAAAGCGTCGATATATCCGAAAACGGACAATTTATCGCTAGGCCACCAAACTTTGAAACCACGCTCCAACATGCGGGCGCCGCCAATGCCACTGGCTTGCATCTGCGGCCAGCGTTGCTGCATGCCGTCTAAAAGTAAACCTGCCAATAAATCGCCTGACGCCTCCCCTGCTACCAGTGAAAACCGGGGGGATACTGCATTCACCTTATCGCTCACCTGGCCTCTTAACGTGCTATGCCACGCGTGCTGTGGGCTAAGAAGTGGCTCATCAAGGCCACATCAGCTGCTGCCTGGGGAATGCTTTGTGCAAGCTCGGCAATCTCACTCGTAGCTTGCGCCAATGTTTTACCTGTTCGGTACAGCAGTTTGTGCATCTGCTTGACGGCGGAAATACGCTCTTCGCTAAATTGGCGGCGGCGCAGCCCTTCAGCATTGAAGCCGCGCACAGCCAACGGGTTACCGTCGGCCATCATGAAGGGTGGCACATCTTGCGTGACGGCACTGGAAAAGCCCACCATGGCATGCGCGCCAATTTTGACGAATTGGTGAATGCCCGTGAGGCCACCGATGATCACCCAGTCTGCCAAATGCACATGACCACCCAGCGTTGTATTGTTTGCCAAAATCGTTTTGTTACCCACTTGGCAGTCGTGAGCAATATGCACGTAAGCCATGATCCAATTGTCATCCCCCACGCGCGTCACTCCTGTGTCGCCTGGGCTGCCAATGTTTAAGGTGCAAAACTCACGGATGGTGTTGCGGTCGCCAAGATGCAGTTCACAGGGCTCACCAGCATATTTTTTGTCTTGCGGAATCGCACCAATCGAGTTGAATTGGAAAATCTGGTTGTCTTTGCCAAGGGTCGTGTGACCTTCAATAACGCAATGCGCTCCCACACGCGTACCAGCACCCATGCGAACATGCGGGCCAACCACGCTATAAGGGCCAATCTCAACGCTGCTGTCTAGCTGCGCTTTGGGGTCAATTATTGCGGTTGCGTGAATCAATCGTCTTCACCTAACATACGAATGGTGCACATAATGGTAGCCTCCGTAACCACTTCGCCGTCGACCGTGGCCTGGCCTTTAAACTTCCACATGCCAGAACGGACGCGGTCAACGTGCATTTCCAACCAAAGTTGATCACCCGGGGTGACTGGTTTCTTAAAACGCACGCCATCAATACCGGCAAAGTAAAACATGGTTTTATCGTCAGGCGTGACACCAAGCGTGTCAAAACCGAGCAGTGCTGCTGTTTGCGCCAAGGCTTCGACAATCAATACGCCAGGCATCACTGGGCGGTGTGGGAAGTGCCCGACAAAATACGGCTCGTTGATAGAAACGTTTTTGTAGCCTTTGATGTATTTTCCTTTTTCAAGCTCGGTGATTCTGTCCACCAACACAAAGGGGTAGCGGTGAGGCAGTTGCTTGAGAATGCGGTAAATGTCCATCATTGTGTGTTTTTCTTTCTTTAATATTTTAATTATTGTTTGTTTTTTTCTATCAACCGTAGTCTATCGCGCAAGCTGGACAATTGCTTCAAAGCGGCGGCATTTTTAGCCCAAGAAGCATTGTCATCTAGCGGAAACAAGCCCGTGTATGTGCCCGCTTTGTGAATCGAATGGGTCACCACGGAAGCGCCTGATATTTCGGTATGCGGTGCAATCGACAAATGCCCAGCGATGCTGACGCAACCACCAATCATGCAGTAGGCACCGATTTCCGTACTGCCAGCAACAGCTGTAGCTGCGGCAATGATGGCATGTTTACCAATACGAACGTTGTGACCAATTTGAATCAAATTATCGAGTTTCACACCATCCTCAATTACAGTGTCGTGCAATGCGCCACGATCTACACAGGTATTGGCACCGATTTCAATGTCATTGCCAAGTGTCACAGCGCCCAATTGCTCAATTTTTACCCAAGTTAACCCGTGCTCTGATTTTTTCGGTGCAAAACCGAAACCATCTGCACCGATGACAACGCCTGAGTGCAAGATGCAATTGCCACCTACAACGCAGCCCTCACTCACGGTAACGCGTGATTTGAGCACTGTGTTTGCACCAATACGTGCATTGGCTTCGACAACGCACAAAGCGCCAATCACTGCTGTTTTGTGAATAACTGCAGTGCCATCAACAACAGCGCTATGGTGTATAGAGCCTGCGTTTTTAGGCGAATGCTGTTGTTTCCAAAACTGTGTCAACAACGCAAAATAAACATACGGCTGGTCGGTGACAATGTACGAACCACGCTTCTCAGCAAGTGAGGCAAGATGTGGACTGACGATGACACAAGCAGCTTTAGAGTCTGCCAATTCTTGCTCGTACTTGATATTGCTTACAAAGCTAATATCAAAAGATGTCGCTTGCTTAAGAGAAGCCAGTCCAGTGATTTGCTGGTTGGCATCTCCATGAAGTAGCCCGCCTAAAGCTTCAGTGATTTGTTGTAAAAAAATGGCCACACGCGAACCAAAGCAAAAAGGGGTGCGATAGTCTTATAGCGCTTATTTTGCAGCGTTCAAAACTTTAAGCACTTTTTCTGTGATGTCGTGCTTAGGGTTGACGTAAACCGCTTCCTGCAAGACATAATCGTACTTTTCAGCCTCAGCGACCTGTTTCACCACTTTATTGGCCCGTTCTAGAACGATTTGCAGCTCTTCATTTTTACGAACATTCAGATCTTCTTGAAACTCACGGCGCTTACGCTGAAAGTCACGATCTTGATCAGTGAGCTGCTTTTGGCGTGAGGTACGTTGCGCTTCCGACAATGTAGGCGCATCTTTCTCCAATTTGTCAGCCGCAGATTTGATTTGTGCACCCTGATCATTCAGCTCTTTTTCACGCTTCATGAACTCCTGCTCTAATTTAGTCTGAGCTGTTTTGGCAGAATTGGCATCTCGAAAAATGCGATCGGTATTGATAAAACCAATTTTAACTTCTTGAGCTGTCACAACTGCAGACAAACTGGTCAAGCCAATCGCCAGAATAACGAGGTATTGATGACGTGATGAATTAACAGAGATTTTCATTAGAAAGCGGTTCCGATTTGAAATTGTACTTTTTGTATTTTATCTCCAGCAAGCGTTCTGATGGGTTTTGCATACGCAAGCCGTAAGGGGCCGATGGGCGAAATCCAGCTTATGCCAACGCCTGTTGAGGCGCGCATCTCGCTCAACAAGACGGGGGCATTTTCGCCGTAAACATTGCCAACATCAAAGAAGGCATACAAACGCAGGCTTTTATCGTTGCCAGCACCTGGGAATGGCGTGATAAATTCCGTATTAAATGTGATTTTTTTCGACCCACCGAGAGCTGTATTTGTGGTTTTGTCTAAAGGACCAAGCGAAGATGACTGGAAACCACGAACCGAGCCTAAGCCACCAGAGTATGAGTTTTTGAACACGGGGAATGGCTTACCTTGCAGGCCTTTACCCCAATTCAACTCACCGTTAAATGCAAGCGTGAATTGCTTGTTCAAAGGAATATATTGCTGATATTGTGCTGATGCTTTGATATAGTTCACGTCGCCAGTCGGACTCCACTCAGTTGAAAACTTTTGTAGTTTTCCAGAATTTGGGGTTAAAGCACTGTCCCGATCATCGCGCGACCAGCCCAAAGTCAATGGAATAGCATAACTGCTGTAACCGAATTGGTTCGCGTAATCAAGGTAAGCAGCTGGCAAATTAGTGCCTGTAAATATCTTGTTTTGTTCAGCGCCTCCACCTATATAAATAGTGTCGATTGGGCTCACTGGAATACCGAATTTAACACCCAGACCAATAGTTTCAACCTTGTAATTACCCGTGCCAGCACTGGCTGGAGAGGTTGTACGGTAGTAAGCATCGTAGATTCGAGATATGCCATCTTCGGTGAAATAGGGATCAACGGTGGTGATGCTCAACGCGCGATTTAACTTGCTGGTATTGAGATCAACACCTAAATAATTACCGCTGCCAAAAATATTTTCTTGTTTGATGCCGAACTGGAACGTCAACTTGTCAGATGTTGAGTAGCCGGCACCGAAGTTAATGTTACCGGTGGGCTTCTCTGCAACGACAATATTGATATCGACCTGATCTGGCGCATTAGGTATTTCTTGGGTGTCAAATTGGACATCTTTGAAAAAGCCCAAGCGATCTACGCGATCTCGCGATGTCCGCAATTTATCGCCGTCGTACCACGATGACTCGAACTGCCGTAGCTCTCGTCGAATAACCTCATCACGCGTTCTGTTGTTGCCTGAAATATTGATTCTTCGGACATATGCACGTTGACCAGGCTCAGCGGTCAAGGTCAAAGCAACTTGATTTTTAGCACGATCTATTTCAGGCTTCACAACAATACGTGCAAATGCAAATCCAAAATCGCCAAAGTAGCTGACCATCGCTTTGTTGGTCTCGGCAATTTTGTCTGCGCTGTACTCTTGCCCGGCCGCTACTTTCACCAAAGATTTGAATTTATCGTCTCTACCCAAGAAACTGCCCGTAAGCTTGACATCTGACACAGTAAATCGTTCACCCTCGACGACTTCTATCGCAATTGCAATATCTTTTTTATCTGTAGAAATAGATACTTGTGTTGTTTCTACTTTGAATTCTAGAAAACCGCGCGCCAAATAATAGGAGCGCATGGTTTCAATGTCTGCATTCAATTTTGAGCGGGTGTAACGGTCACTTTTAGTGTACCAACTCAAAATGCCGCCCGTATCCAAGTCAAACAGACCTCGTAAGGCTGATTCACTGAACGCTTTGTTACCCGTGATGCGAATTTCTTTGATTTTGGCGACATCACCCTCAACCACACTGAATGTTAGGTTGACGCGATTTCGTTCAATGGGCGTTACCGTCGTGACAATTTCCGCCGCATACAAGCTTCGCGTCAAATACTGGCGTTTCAACTCTTGCTCCGCTTTGTCCAACAGCGCTTTATCGAACGGGCGGCCATCGGTCAAACCAATTTCACGCATGGCTCGTATCAGAGCTTCTTTGTCAAACTCTTTGGTGCCTGAAAATTCAATCCCAGCCACGGTCGGACGCTCTTCAACAATCAGCACCAATACATCACCAATCACCTCAACGCGTACATCTTTGAAAACACCCAAAGCAAACAATGATCGAATGGCGACAGAACCCTTCTCATCGTCATAAGTATCGCCAATACGAAAGGGTAAAGTGGCAAACACAGTACCGGGTTCGACACGTTGTAAGCCTTCAACACGAATGTCTTTGACAGCAAACGGCGTCACAGCCCATGTCGCTGTCGAAGCCAAGAGTGCGGCCGCTAAAAATATTGCTTTTCGCCCGCTATTTACCAGCTTGCAACTAAAATTTGGTTTATGTGTTTGTTTCATTAAATAGCAAATAGTCTTGTCACGTCGTTGTAAAGCGCTATGAACATCATACTAAAAAGCAGGGCAACGCCGCCTCGCTGAAGGCGCTCAGTCCACAGTTCGGAAACTGCTTTCCCCGTCACACCTTCCCAGAGATAATACATCAGATGGCCACCATCGAGCACAGGCAGCGGTAACAAATTCAAAACGCCCAAACTAACGCTGATAAGCGCTAAAAATACAAGATATGGTGTTAAACCTAAACTCGCCGACTTACCAGCATAGTCTGCAATGGTTAATGGGCCGCTTAAATTTTTGAGGGAAGCTTGTCCAATAAGCATTTTTCCCATCATTTTCAGTGTCAATACAGAAACATCCCACGTTTTTTCCGCACCAGCTTGCAAACCATCAAACAAGCCGTACCTTACTGTCGTCATCTCTGGCAAAGTACCTACAAATGCACCAATTCGTCCAATTTGTCGATTTCCTTCAGTTTTTACGTCAGCAGTAACTGGAATATTGATTGACTGGCCAGCCCGTGAAACCGTCCAATTCTTAGTTACAGCTAAAGTTTGCTGATCTTTAACAGCAATAGACTCTCGAATCAATTGCCGCAATTGTTGAGCATCAACAACAACCACATCATTGACTTTGGTAACAACATCACCTACTTGCAAACCGGCGCGCTTGGCTGCGCTATCCGCCTGCATGTCACCCAGTACCGGCTTAGTCCACGGCCCGGTGATACCAATTTTTTGAAACAATTGTGCATCAACCTCTTTCACATCTAGCTGCTCTAAATCGAGAATGACATCCCGCGCGGGCGCGTCAGCCGACCTTGCAACAGCCAGTAGAACATTGTCGCCATTCAATGCCCCGCGAGTAATGAGCCATCGCAAATCTTCCATGGACTGAATTTGAGCCAAATCCTCGCCCACAAAACCAGCTTGCTTCACGTACTCACCACCCAGTAAACCAGCACGCTGTGCGATAGAACCTGCTACAGGACTGGCCAAAATAGCCTTGGCCTCTTGAACACCCATCCAATTCACAACTGAATACAAAAAAATCGCCAAAACCAAATTGGCAACAGGCCCAGCAGCCACGATAGCAACACGTTTGCGCAAAGGTTGCGTATTGAATGCCAGATGTTTTTGATCCGCCGGCACAGGCGCCTCGCGCTCATCCAGCATTTTGACGAAACCACCGAGCGGCAGCAGACCTATAACGAATTCGGTATCTGAGCCTTTGGGTTGCCACTTAAAAATAGTTTTACCGAAACCTATCGAAAATTTCAGCACCTTGACACCACATGCCACGGCAACTCGGTAATGACCATACTCATGAATGGCAATCAGCAATGCCAATGCAGAAACGAAAGCCAATACTGTCATCATGGTCTACACCTCAAAACGCTTGACTTGCGCCAGCGCGGATACTCGGGACTGTGCATCAATAGCCAACAGGTCTTCCAAACTCGTGGGCTTGGAAGGTATGACGGCAGATAGCGTTGCTTGATTCACGGCATGAATTTGATCAAACCTGATGCGTTCATCCAAAAACGCTTGCACAGCGATTTCATTGGCAGCATTCAGCACAGCAGTGGTTCCAGCTGGCGCACAGAGCACATCCCAAGCTAATGCCAAGCCCGGAAACCTTGCGGGGTGATTGTTACTATCGATAGCCTCAAAAGTCATCGCGGATAAGTTTTTAAAATCGATCGGTGAAGCGCCATTTTCAATTCGGTTAGGCCAAGATAAGCCGTAAGCAATCGGACCACGCATATCCGGCGTACCAAGTTGCGCAAGCACTGAGGCATCACGAAACTGCACCATAGAATGAATCACACTTTGCGGATGTATGACGACTTCAATTTGTTTAAGTTCAACATTGAATAAGTATTTTGCCTCAATGACTTCAAGTGCTTTGTTCATCATTGTTGCAGAATCTACTGAGATTTTTCGCCCCATCACCCAGTTGGGATGAGCGCAAGCCTCGCTGGGTGTGACGGCACTTAGACTGGTAACGTCACGAGTACGAAAAGGTCCGCCAGAGGCTGTCAAAATAATTTTTTCAACACTGTTTGCCCAAGTGCTTCTATCACTTGGTAAACACTGGAAAATTGCAGAATGTTCGCTGTCAATTGGCAGCAGTGTTGCACCGCCAGACTTGACTTCATCCAGAAACAATTCAGCCCCAACAACCAACGCCTCTTTATTTGCCAACAATAGACGTTTGCCTGCACGGGCTGCAGCCAAACATGGCGGCAATCCTGCAGCACCAACAATAGCCGCCATGACGATATCTACAGATTCGTGTTCAGCTATATTTTTTATAGCATATGCACCATACAATACACTGGCAGATAACGAATTTAGCTTCACCAATCGGGCTAACTCTTTACCATGCTCAGCACTCGCCATAACCACAAAACTAGGTTTGAATTGAACGATCTGAGCCAGCATGAGCTCGACCTGTGTTGATGCCGTAAGCGCAAAAACTTCAAACTGATCCGGATGTCTGGCGACGACATCTAAGGTGCTGACACCAATCGAGCCAGTTGACCCAAGAATCGCTATGCGTTGTTTAGTCATTTATCAATTAGTCAAAGAAGCCAACATCATGGCGATCGGCAGTGTGGGTAGCAACGCATCAACCCGATCAAGCACACCACCGTGCCCGGGTAGCAAAGCACTTGAGTCCTTAACGCCAGCACTTCGTTTGATAAGTGATTCAATCAAATCACCAACCACGCTCATAGCCGTTAAAAACAACAAGGCAATAGCCATTAAAACCAAATTTTGACCTTGCAATCGCGAGTACAAACTTGCCACAGCGCTATGCCAATGACTGTCTGCCCACACCCAAGTCATCGCCAGTAAAAATACCCCAAAAACACCGCCCCACACACCTTCCCAGCTTTTGCCAGGACTGATCGTAGGCGCTAATTTGTATGTCGTGAACTTGCCGCCCCACGTCCGCCCTGCAAAGTAAGCAAAACTATCTGCCACCCATACCAACGTCAAAACAGACATCAAAAAATTGATGCCTTGAACGCGCGCCTGCGCCACTGCCAACCAAGCCAGCAACAATGCAAGCATGCCACCAATGCGTCTTAATGTCACAGGAATTTTGGCCCAACCAGCGACGCCCGTTTTGAGCAGCCAGGCACTGATAAGCACCCAAAAGCCGCTGGCCAAAATCCAAACCGTGGGCAAGGGTTGTTCAATTAAGCCCAAATACCAGCCAAATGCAGCAAGGACGATGAATAGACCCGCAAAAAAAATTGCGCCAGCCGCCTGCATGCCATTCAATTTCGCCCACTCCCAAGCACCTGCTGCTATAAAAAGCAATGCTAGTGCGCAAAAAGGCCATGGACTCGTGAAAAACAGTGTCGGCAGCACAATAGCCAACATGATGAAGGCGGTGATGACGCGTTGTTTAAGCATTTTTAGCCTTCGTTTTCATTTGTATATTGAACTTGGTAAAACTAATCGCTCATTGCTTCGATCAATCACACCGCAGTTTTAGACTGAATTTGCTCAGACGTTTTGCCAAATCGACGTTCCCGCCGGTTAAATTCATCTATCGCTTCATCCAGAGCAGCCGCATCAAAATCAGGCCACAATTTATCGCTGAAATACAATTCAGAATATGCAGCCTGCCAAAGCAAGAAATTACTCAACCGCTGCTCCCCTCCGGTGCGAATGACCAAATCAGGGTCTGGTACATGTCCCAGTGACATCTCTGAATTCAGACTAGCCGGCGTAATACTTAAACCTTTTGCTATTAATTTAGAAGCAGCTTGGGCGATATCCCAGCGACCTCCATAATTAAAGCAAATATTAAAAATCAGTTTCAAATTATGCGCAGTGGCATTTTCAGCCTGTTCAAAACCGCGCTTTAAACTATCAGACAAACTGTCACGTTCACCGATAAAGTGAATTTGAATGCCATTTATGCTCAGTTGCGCAACCTTACGCGCCAGTGCTTTTGCCAGCAATGCCATCAAACCAGAAACCTCATCTGCTGGTCGCTCCCAGTTTTCAGATGAAAAGGCAAACACCGTCAACACTTTAACGCCGCGTTCCGCGCAGGCTTTCACACATTCATGCAAGGCATCAACGCCTTGTTTATGCCCAGCTACGCGTGGTAAAAACCGGCGATTTGCCCAGCGACCATTGCCATCCATGACGACAGCAATATGGTGAGGGACGAGCCGATCGGTTGCCATTTGAAGTGATGATTGGAACGGAACGAATGGCGAAAAAGCCTAAACTGCCATGATTTCATGCTCTTTAGCGGCAACCAGCTGATCAATTGTTATGATATGGCGGTCTGTGACTTTTTGAATTTCAGCTTCCGCACGTTTTTGATCGTCTTCTGAGGCTTCTTTCTCTTTCACCAATTTTTTGATGCTTTCGTTAGCATCCCTGCGCAAATTTCGAATCGCAATTTTAGAGTTTTCGCCTTCATTGCGCACAAGTTTCGTCATCTCTTTGCGGCGCTCTTCGCTCATCATTGGCATAGGCACACGAATCAAATCCCCCATACTGGATGGATTCAAGCCCAAATCACTGTCTCGAATGGCTTTTTCAATCTTCGCACCCATGCCTTTTTCCCAAGGTTGAACACCCACCGTGCGTGAATCTATCATTGACAGATTAGCCACTTGGCTAATAGGCATCAAGCTACCGTAATATTCAACATGCACACTCTCTAACAATGCTGGACTGGCTCGACCTGTGCGAATTTTGCTGATATTATTTTTAAACGCCTCGATGGATTGATCCATCTTGGTTTCTGCTTGCGTTTTGATTTGAGTTGTTGGCATGCGATCTCCGACAGATTATTCCGAGAGTTTTATTTTAAAAGCTTGTTGCTTACTATTTTGATGACTTGGTTTTACGCGCATATTCACGCATAGACCAAAGTGCCTTCATTTTCACCCATCACGACACGTTTCAGCGCACCGTGCTTGAATATTGAAAATACTTTGATCGGTAATTTTTGCTCACGACATACTGCAAAAGCAGCAGCATCCATGATGCCAAGATTTTTCATCATAGCTTCGTCAAAGCTCAGTCGCTCATAGCGCGTGGCTGCGGGGTCTTTTTTAGGATCAGCCGAATAGACGCCATCCACTTTGGTTGCCTTGAGAACGACCTCAGCACCGATCTCAGCACCCCGCAACGCTGCCGCCGTATCTGTTGTGAAAAATGGATTTCCTGTGCCTGCCGCAAAAATAACCACTTTACCTTCTTCAAGGTATTGCAGTGCTTTGGGGCGGATGTAGGGTTCGACAACTTGTTCGATATTGATGGCAGACATCACACGCGCTATCAAACCCGCTTTATTCATGGTATCGCCCAAGGCCAATGCGTTCATCACCGTGGCCAACATGCCCATGTAGTCAGCAGTGGCGCGGTCCATGCCAACCGAACCGCCTGCGACACCCCGGAAAATATTGCCACCACCAATCACTACCGCTACTTCGACACCCATGCGGGTGACTTCAGCGATTTCTTCAACCATGCGCACAATGGTGGCCCGATTGATGCCAAAGGCATCGTCCCCCATCAAAGCCTCACCAGACAATTTAAGCAAAATCCGCTTGTAGGCGGGTGCATTGTTCGCTGGCATTGGCTCAGACATAGACGACTCCTTTGGGTTAATGTTGATACTGCGCTTAGGTTGAGAACTAAGAATCTATGAAGGATTTAAGCTGCTTTAGAAGCGGCAGCCACTTGCGCGGCCACTTCAGCTGCGAAGTCGTCAACCTTCTTCTCAATGCCTTCGCCAACAACGTACAGGGTGAAGCCCTTGATGGTCGTGGCTTTTTCTTTCAACATGGCAGCAACAGTTTGTTTGCCATCTGCAGCTTTGACAAAAACTTGATCGTACAAAGATACTTCTTTCAAGAATTTCTGCACGCCGCCTTCGATACGCTTAGCCACGATCTCGTCTGACTGCACCGGCTTGCCAGCAGCAGTTGCGACAGCCGCATCTTCTGCTGCTTTAGCAGCAGCCACTGAACGCTCTTTAGCGACCAATTCAGCTGGCACTTCTGCGCTAGACAATGACACTGGCTTCATGGCCGCAATGTGCATCGCCACGTCTTTGGCAGCTACTTCATCACCTTCAAACTCGACAACCACACCGATACGTGTGCCGTGCAAGTAGGTAGCTAACTTAGCACCGCCGGCGGAATGCTTGAAACGGCGAAAGCTCATATTTTCGCCAATTTTGCCGATCAAACCCTTACGCACATCTTCCAATGTTGGGCCAAAACCATCCAAACTGTAAGGCAACGCGCCCAAGGCTGCGATGTCGGCTGGGTTGTGCTTTGCGACCAAATCCGCAGCAGCTTGCGCCAAACCCAGGAAGCTATCGTTCTTAGTCACAAAGTCAGTTTCGCAGTTCACTTCAAGCATCGCGCCTGTTGTGCCATTGACGCTGCACATCACCACGCCTTCGGCAGTGATACGGTCAGACGCTTTACTGGCTTTGCTACCGAGCTTGACGCGCAACAACTCTTCTGCTTTGTCCATGTCGCCTGCAGCTTCTGTCAGGGCTTTTTTGCATTCCATCATTGGGGCATCGGTCTTGGCACGCAGTGCGGCTACCATGCTGGCGGTAATGGCAATTGTTGGGGTGGTCATATTTAACTCCTACTCAATATTAAAAAATTTGGTTAAAAAAAGAGGGCAACCAGTGCCCCTCTTTTATGCTTGGCTAACTTAAACCTAAATCTAAGTGTGAGGGCCCAACTAAGCTTACTTTGCGTTTATGCCGCTGGCGTCTCTTCAACTTCTACGAACTCGTCTGCGCCTTCAGGCTTAGCAGCCTTCACAACTTCGTTAGAGCGGTTGTTGCGACCTTCAATGATCGCATCAGCAATACCGCGCGCATACAAAGCAACCGCTTTAGATGAGTCGTCGTTACCTGGGATGATGTAGTCGATGCCTTCTGGTGAGTGGTTAGAGTCAACGACACCAATCAATGGAATACCCAATTTGCGAGCTTCCAAGATAGCAATTTTGTGGTAGCCGACGTCGATCACGAAAATAGCATCTGGCAAACCAGTCATGTCTTGAATGCCACCCATGTCGCGCTCAAGCTTGGCCATTTCACGGGCAAACATGAGTTGTTCTTTTTTGCTCAAAGCGTCAAGACCAGCTTCTTGCTGGACTTTCATTTCTTTCAAACGCTTGAGAGAGATTTTGACCGTTTTGAAGTTGGTCATCATGCCGCCCAACCAGCGCTGGTCAACGAAAGGCACGCCTGCGCGCAATGCTTCTGTTGACAAAATTTCGCGCGCTTGGCGCTTGGTGCCGACCATCAAAACGGTACCGCCGTTTGCCGTCAATTGACGCACAAACTTGGTTGCCTCTTGGAACATCGGGAGCGATTTTTCCAAGTTGATGATGTGAATTTTGTTGCGATGGCCAAAAATAAACGGCGCCATCTTAGGGTTCCAGAAACGAGTTTGGTGTCCAAAATGAACGCCCGCATCCAACATTTCACGCATTGTTACTGACATGATTAATTCCAATTCAATCAAAAGGTTAGGTCTAAAATCAGTCCGATTTGTGACAACGAGGTTTGAAACTTTGACAAACCACTTTGCGCAACACCTTGAATGGACTGATTCGCGAATAACTTCACCCTCTTAGCACAGTAGCTGTGCATGGCTGGTAAAGCCGTTCGATTATAGCATGGCACCCTGTACCGCTCCTCTATCAACGATAATATCGACAATCCAAGCAAGGCATTCACTTTTCGCCGCGCGCTCCCCTCATATTCCGTCCAGAAATACCGCATTTATCCATGAAAATTGCCATAGTTGGCGCAGGCGTCATTGGCGTCACCACAGCTTTCGAGCTGGCGTGTGATGGCCACGAAGTGACCGTTTTTGAGCGCAACTCAGCCGTTGCCGTCGAGTCCAGCTTTGCCAATGCCGGCATCCTCGCACCGGGCTACGTCGCCCCGTGGGCCATGCCGGGCATGCCCGGCCAAGTGCTGAAGCAGCTGTTCAGTCGCCATGCGCCCGTTAAGATCAAGCTTCCATTAACCCGCGCCGAACTGGCCTGGATCGGCCACTGGCACCGCGCCTGCAAGCTGGATACCTATCTCACCAACCGCAGCCGCATGCAGACTCTGGCCAGCTATAGCCATGACAGATTGCATGCCATCACAGAGCATTTGGCACTGGAGTATGAACGCAATGAGGGCCTGTTGGTGTTGCTGCGCAGCGAAAAAGACGCCGAACTCATCCAACCCAGCTTGCAGGCGCTGCAAGAAAGCGGTTTGCCATTCCATACAATCAGCGCCCCAGAGGCGCGTTTGATTGAGCCCGCCCTGAACCCGGACAATGACTTTTTCGGCGCCCTCCACATGCCCGGTGATGCAGTGGGAAACTGCCGTGAGTTTACTTTGCTGCTCAAATCGGAGGCGCAAGAATTGGGCGTTAAATTTGAACTAAATACACATGTAACTGGAATATCATATAACAAGAACGCTACATTAAATATAGCAAATGAAGACCAGCCACGCAGTTTCGACGCCATCGTCATGTGCGCCGGCATGGCCAGCGTGGAGTTGATGAAACCGATTTTAAAACCCTTGCAACGTAAACTGCCGCTCATCCCCGTCTACGGCTACTCCATCAGTGCGCAAGTGCGTGAAGACCTCAACGCGCCGCGCAGCGCCTTGATAGATGAGCACTACAAAGTGGCGATTTCGCGCATGGGCAACCGCGTACGCGTCGCTGGCAGCGCTGAAATAGGCGGTTCGCTAGATAACAAGCAAGTTAGCGCGATTTCAACCCTGTACAAAGTACTGCAAGACTGGTTTCCAGGTGCCGCACACATCTCCAACATGGGCGCCAGCGTGACCGAATGGAAAGGCGCTCGCCCTATGCTGCCCGACGGCCCACCGGTTTTAGGCGCCAGTGGCATACCGAATATTTGGCTGAATTTGGGGCATGGCTCCAGCGGCTGGGCTCTGAGCTGCGGGAGTGCGCGGGTACTGGCAGATTTGATCGCTAAGCGTCAGCCAGATGTCGATGTTAGCGGCATGACGATTGAGCGTTTTTAGCTAAAATTTGAATATTTAACAACTTTTATTGATTTTTAAGAATTTTTATGACCACTCCGCACCAATTCGACGTTGTCATCATAGGCGCAGGTGCCGCTGGCTTGTTCTGTGCGGGCATGGCTGGACAGGCAGGTTTGAAAGTTTTGCTCATTGACCACAGCGAAAAAGTGGCTGAAAAAATCCGTATTTCTGGCGGTGGACGCGCCAACTTCACCAACAAAGACGTTAGCCCCGCAAATTTTCTGAGCGAAAACCCACATTTTTGCCGCAGCGCCCTCTCCCGCTACACCCCGCGCGACTTCATCGCGCTGATGAACAAGCACGGCATTGCTCACCATGAAAAACACAAAGGCCAGCTGTTTTGCGACAACTCAGCACAGGATTTGATCGACATGTTGCTCAAAGAATGTGAGGCCGGCGGCGTGCAGCGCTGGCAGCCGTGCCAAGTGCAAAACCTTCGGGAAATTACTGAAAATCCAGATGAACCACCCGAAAATAGTTCAATTTTCGGCTCTAGACCACGTATTAACTGCTTAAACCGCTATGAAATTAATAGCAATCAAGGCGTCATAAAAACCCCAAACATCGTCATCGCCACTGGTGGATTGTCCATCCCGAAGATTGGCGCGACGGATTTTGGCTACAGGGTTGCCAAACAGTTCAACCTGCGCATGGTCGAGCCACGCCCTGCCCTGGTACCGCTGACTTTTGACGGCGATGCTTGGTTGCCTTACGCAAACTTGGCTGGTTTGGCGTTGCCAGTCGTCATCGAAACCGGCACTAAAAAGTCTAAGTCAAACGAAAAAGCCGCATTTTCAGAAGATTTACTCTTCACGCACAAAGGCTTGAGCGGCCCCGCTGTTTTGCAAATTTCAAGCTTTTGGCGTGAGAACGGCACCATTAAACTTAATTTAACACCAAATACAGACGTTTTAGCGCTCTTACAGCAATCCAAGGCACGCTCCCACAAATTGGTGGCTAACGAGTTAGCTAACCTTGTCCCTTCACGCCTAGCCGACGCTTGGACCAGCACCGACACCACCTTGCAGCGCCCCATGAGCGACGTACCTGACAAAGCCTTGACGCAATTGGCGCAGCGGCTGTCAAACTGGGAGCTGACGCCTACGGGTACGGAAGGCTACAAAAAAGCCGAAGTCACGCTGGGTGGAGTCGATACGCGGGATGTGTCTTCGCAAACCATGGAATCCAAGCAGTCTGGGCTGTATTTCATTGGCGAGGTGCTGGACGTGACCGGCTGGCTGGGTGGCTACAACTTCCAGTGGGCCTGGGCGAGTGCGTTTGCTTGCGCGCAAGGTTTGGCGCAAGGGTTGAAGCCCAAAACACTTGAGGCGACGACAGATTAAACCAACTCTCGATCCATCAACTCCTACTTGACATACGCATAAAACACTGGCGCAGCCACCAAGCCCGGCATGCCAAACAGCGTTTCCATCACCAAAATAGCGGTCAATATTTCCCATGCGCGGGCGTTGATTTGCAGCCGATGATGCGGGCGTTTAAGAAGTATTCCAGTTTGTGAATCACGACCATAAAAACCAGCGACGCCACGGCTATATGTAGCGAGTGCGAGAGCCCGACGATAACGATAACGGTGTTCGACACAATATTACCTACCACAGGAATCAAGCCCACCAAAAAGGTGATGGCGATCATGCTTTTGGTCAAGGGCAAATGCACGCCTGCCATTGGCAAAATCACCAACAAATAAATCGCGGTGAAAGCGGTATTTATCAGCGAAATGCGCACTTGGGAATAGACTATTTTGCTGAACATCAGGTTCAAATTGACAATGCCGTCCAGCATAGTTTTGGCAAAAGGGCGATAGTTGTCTTCTGTCGTCGCGTCTTGCAGGGCAACCATGCTGCCAATGATCATGCCTAAAACGAGTCGCAAGACGACATGACCTGCCTCTTTACTTAAGCCTTTTGCTTCTGCAGAATGTTCACGCAGCCATTCGGTCAACCACTCGCGCAGCGCAACGACGCCGTCGGGCAAATTGGTGCTGACCCATAATGGGAGCTGGTCACGCGAACCTTCAATCATGTCGGCCAGCTTTTGCAGCACGTGTTGAAGATTGCTCGCATCACTTCGCAAAAAAATCACGACAGCCCAAATGCCGGCACTGATGAACAAAATAATCAACGACGACAACATCACCACGGCAATCGTACGCGCTTGCGTGCTGCTGTAGCGCTTTTCAATCGTAGGCATCAGCAAATGGGCCAGGGAATACACCAGCAAACCCGAAAACAAGGCAACCAGCATGCTGAATTTCACAACGAGGAAAAGCGCTATCGCCGCCAGAATGTAAGAGTAGATTTCTGGCGCTGTGAGCGTGTTTGTTTTAACGATGTTTTCAGTAGTCATATGAAAATGAACCACGAAATCTACACGCCTGAGTGGCAGCGACAAATGCAAACGAAAAATGGGTATAATCCTAGACTTTACTGCTGCACTCATGAGCCATTGTTCTGTGTAGCAACAAATACCCCGCGCGGGGCCACGATCTTCCCAGCGCAAATTATTTTCGGAAAATATTTTTTCATGACCACTATCCGTTTAAAAGAGAATGAGCCGTTTGATGTTGCACTGCGCCGCTTTAAGCGCCAGATCGAGAAATTGGGTCTATTGACTGACCTGCGCGCTCGTGAGTTTTACGAGAAGCCAACAACAGAGCGTAAGCGTAAAAAATCTGCTGCTGTCAAGCGCAACTACAAGCGTATTCGCTCTATGCAGTTGCCTAAGAAAATGTACTAATCGTACAGCTTTCGAGCACAAAACAAGCCCGCACGATCTAATCTGCGGGCTTTTTTACTTTATGGACTATTCAAAGGACGAATAAAAATGTTACTCAAAGAACAAATCACCGAAGACATGAAAACCGCCATGCGCGCCAAAGACGCTGAGCGCTTGGGCACGATTCGCCTGCTCTTGTCTGCCTGCAAGCAAAAAGAAGTGGACGAACGCGTCGTTTTGGACGACACCATGGTCATCGCCATCATCGACAAAATGATCAAGCAGCGCAAAGACAGCATTGACGCTTTCACCAAAGCCGACCGCAAAGACATGGCCGACAAAGAAGCAACCGAAATCACTGTGCTTCAAGGCTACTTGCCAGTGCGTATGACATCTGATGAAGTGCTGGCCGCCGTGAAAGCCATCGTCGCCACACTAGGTGCTGCAGGCCCTGGCGACATGGGCAAAGTCATGGGCGCGGCCAAAGCGCAATTGGCGGGCAAGGCTGAGATGGGGCAAGTCTCTGCAGCGGTGAAGGCTGCGCTGGCAAACTGAGAATCATTGAGTCTAATGATTCAATCTGGTGCTAGCGAATAATCCCAATGCGTAGGCATGTGTGCCTGCATACTTCGTACTTTTCGCTCTAGCACTTCGATGCGATTGAGATGACTCAGCAGCATGGCCACCGTGAGCAGGTTCAAATCGTAATCTGCCCGCATCTTGCCCACTTCGCGCAGCGGCGTTACCCACTCGGCACTGAACAAGCGCTCAAACATCAGCGGTGATTGGGATGGCGCGGGTGGCAGTGGCGGAGAGAATTCCTCGCCTATGGGTTGTTTGCCAAGTTGGTCATACGCCGCGCGCTTTTCAGTATCTTTAACGTGGCGTAGGCTTCGCCCGCTTCTTTGAATTGCGCTTCGGCGTTGGGCTCTTTGGACACATCAGGGTGATACTGACGCGCCAATTTGCGATACGCTTTTTTGATCTGATCTGCGTCAGCGTCTCGCTGTACGCCCAGCACAGCGCAGTAATCTTTGTATGTCATGTTGAAAACGCCATTGATTCCAAACTGCCAATCTAGAACCGTCACGGCGCTGCGTCTGTAGGATAAGACGCATAAAAAGACGCTTTATTCGTTGTTTACTTGCCGTAAATCAACTCCCCGCGACTTTCATGCGGTTCAACAACACCGAACCCATCGTTTTCGAGCCCGACACATAGGTATCCGCCCCCACAGCCTTTATGCCTTTCAGCATGGTTTTGAAGTTACCCGCGATGGTGATTTCATGCACGGGGAAGGCGATCACGCCGTTTTCCACCCAAAAACCGCTGGCACCGCGTGAATAGTCGCCCGTCACGCCGTTCACGCCTGAGCCCATCAGCTCGGTGACGAACAAGCCAGTTCCGAGCTTGCGCAGCATTTCGTCCAAATCATCACCCACCTTGGTTCGGGTGGACGTCATGGTTAAATTGTGCGATCCACCCGCATTGCCTGTCGTTTTCATGCCCAATTTACGGGCGCTGTAGCTGCCTAAAAAGTAGCCTTCGACGATGCCAGATGTGATGACTTGCCGCGCTTTGACGCGCACGCCTTCATCGTCAAACGGTGAGCTGCCGTTGCCGCGCACGACAAACGGGTCGTCTATCACGTTGATGTGTTTGGGCAGCACCTGCTTGCCCAGTGAATCGAGCAAAAACGAGCTCTTACGGTATAAAGCCCCACCGCTGATGGCATTGACCAATCCGCCCAGCAAACCGCCGGCTACGGGCGATTCAAACAACACGGGGCATTCGGTTGTGGGGATTTTGCGCGACTTCAGGCGACTCAGCGCACGCTGCGCGGCGTAGCGGCCAATGGCTTGGGCAGATGCCAAATCGTCAATATTGCGTGCCGTGCTGTACCAGCCGTCGCGCTGCATGTCATCGCCACGACCCGCGATGGGGGACACCGACATCGACTGCCGTGAACTGGCATAGCCGCCGCGAAACCCGTGCGTGTGCGCGCTGAAAAAGTGGCTTTGCTGGGCCGAGACACCCGCGCCTTCGCTGTTGGTGATGAATCTTTTGCTGGTGCTCAAGGCCGCAGCTTCGCACTCCAGCGCCAGCACAGCGGCTTGCTCGCTCGTCACCGCCCAGGGGTGAAACAGGTCTAAATTGATGGCGGCAATTTCGGCTTCGGTGGCGATATCGGCTTCATCTGGCAGCGCCGCAAACGGGTCTTCTGCTGTGAAACGGGCAATGTCGAACGCGGCTTGCACGGTGCGTTCAATGGCGGCTTTGGAGAAATCAGACGTGCTGGCGTTGCCGCGTCGCTGTCCCACATACACCGTCACGCCCAATGATTTGTCGCGGTTGCGCTCCACGTTTTCTAGCTCACCTTTGCGCACCGAGACGCTCAAACCGCAGCCCTCAGACGCATCAGCTCCCGCATCCGTCGCGCCGATTTTCTTGGCGTGGGCGATGGCGCTGTCTACCAAATCTTCAAAAAAAGGACGGGAATAAGCAAATCCTGTGGATTTTGTGTCGGATTTAGAGCTTAGGGAGGACTTCAAAGAGGTGTTTTTCATTGGTTTATTCATGTTCAAGCGCTTATGATACTTGCTTACTCAGACATCAGAGAAAAACGCAATCATGGCAGGAAAATTTAAAAAAGGTTATTACGTCAACGGGCATTTTGTCGCGGAGGACAGCGCGGTTGACCTAGAGCTCAAACGCGAGATGAAAGGTAGGCACGAAACCAGCCGCACCGACGACAAACGCGAAAGCGACGAGCTGCAAGCCTTGGGCGAGAGCCTGCTGATCCTCAGCGCCGACCAGCTGGAAGCCATCGGCTTGGGCGAAAAACTCTTGGACGCCCTGGCCGAGACCCGCCGCATCACCAACTTTGAAGGCCGCCGCCGCCAGATGCAGTTTGTCGGCAAGCTGATGCGCAAGCTGGAGCCCGAAATGATAGCGTCCGCCAAAGCAGCCATCGTCAACAAAACCACCGGCTCCGCCGCCGACAAAATGGCCCTGCACGTGGCCGAAAAGTGGCGCGACGACTTGATCGCCAACGACGACGCCTTCCAGCGCTGGATAGGCATCAAGCCCGAAACCGACACCCAGCAACTCCGCGCCCTCATCCGCCAAGCCCGCAAAGACCAAGAAGCCATGGTCAAAGCCCCCGCCGGCACGCCGCACCGCCAAGGACGTGCGTATAGAGAGATTTTCTTGCTGGTGCGCGAGGGGTTGGAGTATGAGGATAGGGATGATTCGGTGGAGTAAATCTTCTTTTTAGCTCCGAATTACTATTAATTTCATAGCACTTTAGGCAATAAATACGCCGACTAGATGCCAATTTATCCCTTAAAAATTAATCCTAAAATGATAGCGTCATCCTCTTCCACAGGTAACCCACACGACCCCATCAAAATCGGCATCGTCTCCATCAGCGACCGCGCTTCTACGGGGGTGTATGAGGACAAAGGCTTGCCTGCGCTGCAAAGCTGGCTGACGGCGGCGTTGCAAAACACGATCACCTTTGAACCTCGGCTGATTCCGGATGAAACGGCCAAAATCAGCGCGACTTTGGTGGAACTGGTCGATTTGGGTTGTTCACTGGTGCTGACCACGGGCGGCACGGGGCCGGCGCTGCGGGACGTGACGCCGGAGGCGACGCTGGCGGTGGCGGACAAGGAGATGCCGGGGTTTGGGGAGCAGATGCGGCAGATCAGCCTGAAATTTGTACCGACGGCGATTTTGTCGCGGCAGGTGGCGGTGATTCGTGGCAACAGCCTGATCATCAACCTGCCCGGGCAGCCCAAGGCGATTGCCGAAACGTTGGAAGGGCTGAAAAACGCCGATGGTTCACAAGCCGTGGCCGGGATATTTGCGGCTGTGCCCTACTGCGTTGACTTAATTGGTGGGCCGTATATGGAAACGAATGACGCGGTGTGCAAGGCGTTTAGGCCAAAAACTGCGATTCGGGCTCCAAAAATCGCTTAAACAACCGAAAATAGAGGTAACTATCGCTATAGCCGGCGTATTTGTTGCCTAAGTTGCTATTAAAAATATAGTATTTCGACAAGCTCAATACGAATGGTGGTGAGCTACTTCCCAATCAACTGATTCAGCTTCTCCGCCTCAAAGCACTCTTTGAGCGAGGCATCACTCGGCACACAATCGCCCACTTTGCCAGTGCGAACCAGTTGCTCTAGAGCTTGCCACAGCAGCGCGATTTGGTGGTCGTGTGTGGTGGCGCTGCTGACCAAGCCGCGCAGGGCTTGGCTGACGGGGTCGTCTTCGGTGGTGATGCCGTAGGCATTGAATTTCGGGTCTGCCGTCGTGACATCTGCACTCACGCCCTCTTTACTCAAAATAATACGCGCGGGAATGCCCACCGCCGTCGCACCTGCTGGCACAGGTTTGATAACCACTGCGTTGCTGCCGATTTTGGCGTTGTCGCCCACGATGAAGCCGCCTAAAACCTTGGCTCCGGCGCTGACCACCACGTTTTTACCCAGTGTGGGGTGGCGTTTGGCACCTTTGTAGAGCGATGTGCCGCCCAAGGTGACACCTTGGTAAATCGTGCAACCGTCGCCGATTTCAGCGGTTTCACCCACGACAACACCCATGGCATGGTCGAAAAACACGCGCTCGCCCACGATCGCCGCAGGGTGGATTTCGATGCCGGTCAACATGCGTGACAGGTTTGAGACGAAGCGTGCCAGCCATTTGAACCCCATGTTCCAGCAGCCATGCGCGAAGCGGTGCAACACCACGGCGTGAAAGCCGGGGTAGCTGGTGATCACGTCCCAACGCGTACGCGCAGCGGGGTCGCGGTCTAGGATGCATTGAATATCTGAGCGGATTCTTGAAAACATATGCTTAGTTTAAACCGAGAGCGCCCATTAAACCAATTCCGTTCGGACTGAGCCTGTCGAAGTCTTCAAAAACCCTTCGACAGGCTCAGGGCGAACGGGTTAAAGGCTATTTCCCTCATCTCAAACGCTGTTTGGCAACCTCGCTCATCGCCTTCGCAATGCCGCGCAAAATGTGAATCTCCTCTGGGCTGAGCGCCGCGCGGTTAAACAGTTGGTTCAGCCGTGGCATCAGCTTCTTGGGTGCGGCGGGGTCTAAAAAGCCAATATCGGCGAGGGATTTCTCCCAATGTTGCAGCATGCCAGTGACTTGGGCGGCGTCGGCCAACTCACGAATATCCGTTCGCCCCACCACCTCCGTTCGGGCTGAGCCCTTCGACGGGCTCAGGACGGGCACTGTCGAAGCCTTCAACCCTTCGACAAGCTCAGGGCGAACGGTGTTTTCAGTCTCGACATCTGCAAAACCACCCAGCGTCATACGCCATTCATAGGCAATCAACTGAATCGCCGCCCCCAGATTAAGCGAACCAAACTTCGGATTCGTCGGGATGCTCAGCGCCACGTTGCAGCGATAAACGTCATCGTTTGCCATGCCAAAGCGCTCAGAACCGAACAAAAAGCCCATACCCGAAGCAGAAGCAGAAGCAGAAGCAGAAGCAGAAGCAGAAGCAGAAGCAGAAGCAGAAGCAGAAGCAGATGCAGATGCAGATGCAGCGTTTTTAAAAGGTAAATCAGGCTCTAGCCGGCGTATTTGTTGCCTAAACTGATCATCTTTTAATAGCAATTCGAAATGCTCACGCGGCCCACGGGTGGGTGGCCCAAAGTCACGCGGCGTCATCGCCGTGGCGCACAGGTGGGTCATGCCGTCCAGCGCTTCGTCTAGGGTTTCAACAATGCGGGCGTTGTTCAGCACATCCAACGCGCCACTGGCACGCTGAATCGTCTCCTCCCGTCGCAGCACATTCGCCCAGCGCGGCGCGACCAGCACCATGTCGGTAAACCCCATGGTTTTCATAGCGCGGGCGGCAGCACCGACATTGCCGGCGTGGCTGGTGTTTATTAGGATGAAACGGGTTTTCATGGGGGGATTGGTGAAATCAGTCGAAAATAGAAGGCGCTGAAAGACCAAATTAGGCGGTTAAAATAGTGCTATTGTATTTATTGTCCAATCAACCGCTCAATACGTAGCCGCCAAGTTACCATCGATGTAACTTCCAACTTGCTCTTCACTACAACTTATGTCGCCCAATCTACACCCCATGATCAACGTGGCCGTCAAGGCTGCCCGTGCTGCTGGCTCTCTTATCAACCGCGCTGCGCTGGATATTGAGTCCGTGCGCGTCTCCAGTAAGCAGGTCAACGACTTTGTGACCGAGGTCGACGTGGCTTGTGAAAAAACCATCATCGAGACGCTGCTCACAGCCTACCCGGGCCATGGTATTTGGGCGGAAGAGTCCGGCACCGAACACGGTGCGCAGGATTCCGAGTTTGTATGGATCATCGACCCGCTGGACGGCACCACCAACTTCATCCACGGCCTGCCCGTGTACTGCGTCAGTATCGCTTTGGCCGTGAAAGGCAAGATCGAGCAGGCTGTCGTCTATGACCCCACCCGCAACGACCTCTTCACCGCCACCAAAGGGCGTGGTGCGTACATGAACGACAGACGCATCCGCGTCAGCAAACGCATCCACATGGAAGAATGCCTAATCTCCACCGGCTTCCCCTACCGCGCGGGCGACAATTTACCGAAATATTTAAGCATGCTGGGCGACATCATGCCCCGCTGCGCCGGTGTACGACGCCCTGGTGCGGCTGCGCTGGACTTGGCCTACGTGGCCGCAGGTTTTACTGATGGCTTTTTTGAAGCTAACTTGCAACCCTGGGACGTGGCAGCGGGTTCACTCCTGATCACCGAAGCGGGCGGCTTGGTCGGTAATTTCTCCGGCGATGCCGACTTTTTGCAAACCGGCGAATGCATGGCTGGCGCGCCTAAGATTTATTCGCAAATGGCGACGGTGCTGGGCAAGTACAGCCAATTTGCCACCGCGGGCGAAAAAGCGGCTGTGCGCCAGTCCTTGAGTTTGAAGCGCGCTGAAAAGTAAGATCTAAAAGTAAGATCTAAAAGTAAGTCCAAAAATAAGTTTAAAAGCTCATTTGCAGCGTGTCAGCCGATCTCAGCAGCCACACCCCCATGATGCAGCAGTACTTGGCCATCAAGGCCGAGTACCCCGCCACGCTGGTGCTGTACCGCATGGGCGATTTTTACGAGCTGTTTTTTGACGATGCCGAGAAGGCCGCGCGGCTACTGGACATCACCCTCACCGCCCGTGGTAACTCTGGCGGCAAGCCGATTGCCATGGCGGGCGTGCCCTTTCATGCGATTGAAAGCTATCTGGCTAAACTCATCAAGCTGGGCGAGTCGGTGGCGATTTGCGAGCAGATCGGCGAAGTCACCGGCAAAGGCCCCGTCGAGCGTAAAGTAGTCCGCATCATCACCCCAGGCACACTGACGGACAGCGCGCTCTTGAGCGACAAAACCGAATCTGTTTTATTGGCCGTTCACCAAGGAGCGCGTAACAGCTGCGGCTTGGCCTGGCTCAGCGTCATGCAGGGCGAGGTGCATTTGGCTGAATGCGCACCTAGCGAATTGACGAACTGGATCACCCGCATCGCGCCCAGCGAGCTGCTGTTCAGCGCAGATGTAACGGCCAAGTTTGAAGCGAGCCTCAAAACTGCGCAGCAAAACAGCCCTACCTCTTCAGGACAAAAGTTCAACCTCACCCGCCGTGCCGAATGGCAGTTTGACGCCGCTTTGGGGCAACGCAAGCTGCTGGAGCTCTTCAAAGCCGCCAGCTTGGCGAGCTGGAACGCCGAATCTCTTCTGCAAGCCCACGCCGCCGCCGGTGCGCTGATGGTCTATGCCGAGCACACGCAGGGCAGGGTGTTGACGCATTTGCAAAGCATCGTCGTGCAAAAAAGCGATGCCTTGATTGACCTGCCCCCCACCACACGGCGCAACTTGGAGCTTACGCAAACCCTGCGTGGTGAGGACTCGCCCACGCTGTTTTCACTGCTCGACACCTGCATGACCGGCATGGGTAGCCGCTTGCTGAAAGCATGGCTGCTGACGCCACTGCGCGACCGCACCGTTGCCGCGCAACGGCTGGATGTGATTGCGACGCTGCAAGCGACACAATCGTGGCAGGCACTGCGCCTCGCCCTCAAAGGCAGCGCCGACGTGGAGCGCATCACCGCCCGCATTGCGCTGCGCCAGGTACGGCCACGGGAACTGGTGGGTTTGCTCAATACGCTACAAAAATCAGAGCAACTCAGGCAACAAATACAACGGATAAATGACAATTTAACACCTGATTTAGAAGATACTCCAGACACGGATTTTGCGGATTCCAGTCAATTACTCGTCAAAATCGCCAACAAGCTCGAAGCCCCACCCGCCTGCGTGGAGCTGCTGCAACGCGCCATCCTGCCCGAGCCCTCGGCCATGATCCGCGACGGCGGTGTGATTGCCACTGGTTTTGACGCTGATTTGGACGAACTGCGCGCCATTGCCGACAACTGCGACGCCTTTTTAATCGCCCTAGAAACCCGCGAAAAAGCCCGCACCGGCATTGCCACGCTGCGGGTGCAGTTCAACAAAGTGCATGGGTTTTACATTGAAGTATCTACCGGCCAGGCCGATAAAGTCCCCGCCGACTACCGCCGCCGCCAGACCCTGAAAAACGCCGAGCGCTTCATCACCCCCGAGCTGAAAGCCTTTGAAGACAAGGCCCTGAGTGCGCAAGACCGGGCGTTGGCGCGGGAAAAATGGCTGTTTGAAGGGGTGTTGGACGAGCTGCAAGCCTTCATCGCCCCGCTCTCACAACTCGCCAAGTCCATCGCCACCCTGGACGCGCTGTGCGCCTTGACCGAGCGCGCCTTGACGCTGGGCTGGTGCGCCCCACAGTTTGTCCGCGAACCCTGTATAGACATCAGCCAGGGCCGCCACCCTGTCGTACAGGCGCGGCTGGCCGAAGCGTTTAGTACGGCGTCGAGCGCCGCCTTCATTGCCAACGACACCGTACTGGGCCACAAACAGCGCATGCAGATCATCACCGGCCCGAATATGGGTGGTAAATCGACGTATATGCGGCAAGTCGCGTTGATTGTGGTGCTGGCCAGTATGGGCAGCTACGTGCCCGCCGCCAGTTGCCGACTCGGCCCGATTGACGCCATCCACACCCGCATTGGTGCAGCGGACGATTTGGCCAATGCCCAGTCCACCTTCATGCTGGAAATGCTAGAGGCCGCGCAGATATTGCACAGTGCCACGCCCTACTCGCTGGTGTTGATGGACGAAATTGGCCGTGGCACCTCCACGTTTGACGGCTTGGCGCTAGCCAGCGGCATTGCGGCGCATTTGCACGACAAAACGCAGGCATTCACGCTGTTTGCAACCCATTATTTTGAGCTGACGCAGTTCCCCGCCGAACACCACGGCGCGGTCAATGTGCATGTGAGCGCGGCAGAATCTGGCGCGGACATTGTGTTTTTGCACGAGATCGAGCCTGGTCCGGCCAGCCGCAGCTTCGGTGTTGCCGTCGCCAAATTGGCGGGTATTCCCACACCTGTGCTGAACCACGCACGGTATGTGCTGCAGGCGCTGGAGTCCAAACAGTCTGAGTCGCAAGCCCAAGTTGATTTGTTCAACGTGCCGGTAGCGTTGGAAATTGCAACCCCTAGCGCTTTAGAATCAGCGCTGAAAGCCCTAAATCCTGACAACCTAAGCCCCAAAGAGGCGCTTGAAGCTTTGTATGCTCTTAAAAAAATAGCAATCTAAGGCTCGTTACTACATTTAAATCATGCCATTGATCGTTTTTTCTCACGCCAACAGCTTCCCTGCAGGGACTTACGGCATGTTGTTTCGCAGCCTGCGGGCGCGTGGCCACACCGTCAAAGCCTTAGAGAAGTTTGGGCATGACCCCAAATTACCCGTCACCAGCAACTGGCCGCATATTGCCAAAGAACTGGCGCAGTTTGCCGCTGCTGAAGTGCAAAAAGCGGGCGAACCTGCTTATATGGTCGGCCACTCTTTGGGTGGTTTTTTGAGTTTGATGACCAGTTGCAAACACCCCGAATTGTCGCGCGGCGTGGTGTTGCTGGATTCACCTATTTTGGGCGGCTGGCGGGCGAAGACTTTGCAATTTGCAAAGGTAACGCAGCTCGTAGGCTCCATTTCACCCGGAAAAATCAGCCAAAACCGACGCACCAGCTGGGACAGTGCAGATGCAGCTTTGGCACACTTTGCCAGCAAGAAGATGTTTGCAAAATGGCATCCCCAGATGCTGCAAGACTACATCACAAACTGTACGCACGATGACGAAAAAACCGGCAAACGTGTGCTGAGCTTTGACCGCGCCATTGAAACCGCGTTTTACAACACCCTGCCCCACAACCTAGACCGCCTCATCAAACGCCACCCTTTGCAGTGCCCTATGGCGTTCATTGGTGGTGAAGCATCGCTAGAAATGAAGCAAGTGGGCATGACCATGACCAACAAGCTCGCCAAAGGGCGGATTCAGATGCTGCCGGGCTCGCACTTGTTCCCGATGGAGATGCCGGTAGAGACGGCGGCGGCGGTTGATGCAGCCATCAAATCAATGGGTGAAGTGGGAAATCTATAGAGGCTTCGAAAAGCTCAGTCCGAACGGGCGGGCTTACTTACGCCGCCCACTGGATCCAACCCTGCCAAGCGGTGAGCAGCACAATCAAGCCAAACGCGATGCGGTAGTACGCAAAACCGACAAAGCTGTGCGTCGCAATAAACTTAAGCAGCCAGCGAATACACAGCCACGCGCTGATGAACGACACCACCAGCCCCACGCCAAACATGGGGGCATCGGCCATGGACAGCAAACCACGCTCTTTGTAAAGGCTGTAAGCACCTGCGCCTATGAGGGTTGGAATCGCCAAGTAAAACGAAAAATCAGTCGCAGCCTTGCGGCTCAGCCCCAGCAACATGCCGCCAATGATGGTTGCACCACTGCGGCTGGTGCCTGGAATCATCGCCAAGCATTGCACCAAACCGATTTTCAGCGCGTCCCAATGCGTCATCTGGTCAACATCTTGAATAGCCGCAAGTTTTGGGTTATTTTCTTGCCGTTTTTCAGCCCATAAAATGATGAAGCCACCAATGATGAACGTGCTCGCCACCACGACTGGGTTGAACAGATTCGCCTTGATGGCTTTGCCAAACAACAACCCCAACACCACCGCTGGCGTAAAAGCGATCAGCACATTGATGGCGAAGCGTTGCGACAGCTTGGAGCTGGGCAACGTGGCGACGGTGTCTCGAATCTTCTGCCAGTAAACCAAAATCACCGCAAAAATAGCGCCAGTTTGGATGGCGATGTCAAAAACTTTGCCTTTGTCGTCGTCAAACCCCAAAAGCGCACCCGCCAAAATCAAATGCCCCGTTGATGAGATCGGCAAAAACTCGGTAAAACCTTCGACCAAGCCCATGATGGCGGCTTTGACCAGCAACATAACATCCACAGTGAATTCCTTAATTAACTCTAATAAATTTCAACTGTGTGATTATCCACGCGTCAAAGCTTGTAGTCGCTTTGACTAAAATTTACTTCACCCCATCACTTTACAGGCTGCGCATCGACAATCTTGTAATACACCCCAAACGGATCGTTCACCAAGACTTGGAAATTGCCTTCTACGACGACTGGTTCCATGCTGTATTTCACACCTGTTTTCGTGCGAATTTCAATCATGCTCTCAGGTCCGCCCGGCGTACAAAACCCGCAATTCAAAGGCACGGCGCTGAGTAAAAAATGCGTCTGCTTCTCACCCGGGTCTAGCGGCATCATGAAGCCTTGTACGCGCTGTGTGCGCTGGTTCAAAGCCATTTGCGCGGCGTTGAACACGGGAACAATATTGCCCTTGATGTTTTTGGTTTTAACGTCAGTCAACATTGGCCAAGGAAGCACATCTGCACGCTCAGGCAAGGGTTTAAAAGGGCTGTTAGGGCTATGGATACCTGCGCCTGTGCCTGCTCCGGCAATAGGTGAGCTCAGCTGTGCATTTGCCAGTGTTAATGCTGACGCCAGTGCGAAAGTTATCAATTTAATGAACATGTTTCATCCCACAATCTTTACCAATGGCCAAGCCTTTGCAAGCAGCTTGGAGTGCTTTGGCGCAAACTTCTTCCTTTTTGCCTGATTCTAAGCACATCGCTGCGTCTGTGTGCGCTTTGGCCATAGCGCGGTGGCGTTCAATGTCTACTTTACGCTCTTTGT
>CANKRG010000012.1 GCA_947485165.1 Comamonadaceae bacterium | reverse complement strand
GATACGACTCTAGCCCGCCCACCTAGAGCATGAGATGCTTCAAAAACAGTAGCATGGTGGCCAGCCTGCGTCGCAACCACAGCCGCCGCCATGCCTGCCCAGCCACAGCCCACGATGGCGATGTTTTTGGATATTTGCTTAGACACGACTTCAGACCTTGCCTAAAGCCTGAACTTTCCAAGCAAGCCATAGTTTGCGCAGTGGCGTCAGGCTGATGCGCTGGTTCAGCACCGCGAACTTCTCCAAATCAATTTCCCGCAACAGCGTACGGTAAATGCTGGCCATCATGATGCCGGGTTTTTGGGTATGGCGGTCGGCTTTCGGTAACAGCGTGAATGCCTCGTCGTATAAACCATGCGCCCGATGTGCTTGGAAAGCCATCAGCGCTTGAAAACGGGCATCAAAATCGGGCAGGGCGGTCGCGGGCGTGTATTTCAGCAGCTCATGCGCCTTCACGTCAAACTGCTGAAGCTCGCTCATCGGCAGGTAAATCCGCCCCCGCCGTGCGTCTTCACCCACGTCGCGGATGATGTTGGTCAGCTGAAAAGCCTGCCCCAGCTTGTGGGCATATTCCGTTGTTTTAGGGTCAGACTGGCCAAAAATCTTAGCCGCCACCTCACCCACCACGCCAGCGACCAAGTGGCAATATTGCTGCAAATTGGGGTAATCTAGGTAACGGGTCTGTGATAAATCCATCTGGCAGCCGTCAATCACGGCCTGCAAATGCCGCTCTTCAATGCCGTAAATCGCGCAATGTGGCAGCAGCGCCTTCATCACGGGGTGCGACGGATTCCCCCCAAACGCTTTAGCCACCTCCGCCGCCCACCAAGCCAGCTTGGTAGCCGCGACGCCGTGATCCACCATCTCATCCACCACATCGTCCACCTCCCGGCAAAACGCGTAAAACGCCGTAATCGCAGCGCGGCGCGGTTTGGGCAGAAACAGAAAAGCGTAATAAAAACTGCTGCCAGAAGCGGCAGCTTTCTCTTGGACGTATTGCTCAGGGGTCATGGGCAGTATTGTTACACTGAATTTGAAATTGAAATATTTAGGGATTTGTTTGCATTTACTGCAAATAAAATAGCGACTTAGGCAATAAATACGCCGGCTAGAGGCATATTTAACCCTATTTCAGCTACATCCACAGCGCTCTCCACCCAATCACCAGATAATCCAGCTTAGTCAGCTTGGGGCGCTTGACCAGCATCGCATAATCCAGCGCTTTGATTTTGTCCAGAATGCGTAATCCACCTTGTACGACGAATCTAAGCTCCCAGCCAGCCCTGCCAGGGATTAAATGCACTAATTGAGAGCCTTTTAGCATCCTGGCTGAGGTATTTATTGCCTGAGATGCTATCAAATCAGTAGTATTTTTGGTTTGTTTTAGGCTAACCAAGTCCGCTCGGCTGACGTTGAACTGGGCGCTGGCGTCTTCAGGCAGGTAAAACCGGCCACGGGGGATGTCTTGGCTGAGGTCTTGCCAGAAGTTGATGAGTTGCAGAGCGGTGCAGATGTCGTCGCTGTAGCCCAACGCAACGTCGTCTGTGATGCCGTAGAGGTGCAACAGCAGGCGGCCGACGGGGTTGGCGGAGCGGGTGCAGTAGTCGTGCAATTCGACTTCGGAAGCGTAGCCTTGGCCGTCGTGGGTCTTGCGGATGTCTTGTTCGAAGGCACGGAGTAAGTCGTCTAAGTGTTTGATGGGTAGGGAAAATTTGGCGATGACTGCGGTCAAGGGGGTGAAGACTTGTGGCCAGCGAGGTGAGACTTGCGCATTTTTTGACGCTGCGATCAAATCGGCGCGAAAGTTGGCCAGGTCGTCCAAGCGCTGCTGTGGGGTGCTATTGCCTTCGTCCGCAAGGTCGTCCGCGGTACGGGCAAACCAATAAATCGCAGCGATAGCCGAGCGCAAGCGGGGCGGGCAGAGCCAGCTGGCTACGGGGAAGTTCTCGTAGTGGGTGATTGCTTGAACGGCGGGCTGTGCGTTGTCGGACATGGCGATAGTTTAGTGGCCTATTTCCTAAGTTAAGGGTTTCGACAGGCTCAACCCGAACGGTATTTACAAGTTGCCATCAAGAGGGCTTCATCGTCAAAGTTAATCAGGTTAAAATAGAGGGCTAACCAATTTTGAGGGCACGCTTGTAACCATTCAAGCTGCACAGTTTTAAAGTTTTCGATGCGCGGGTGGCGAAATTGGTAGACGCACCAGGTTTAGGTCCTGACGTCCGCAAGGATGTGGGGGTTCGAGTCCCCCCCCGCGCACCATCGATAAGCTGTTTTTGATTCGATTTTTCGAATTTTGTTTGACCAATTAAGTAAGTGAGACCGACATGGCTGTAACTGTTGAAACCCTAGAAAAATTAGAGCGCAAAATCGTTTTGTCGCTCCCTACCAGCGTGATTGCGACTGAAGTGGACGCGCGCCTGAAAAAGCTCGCCCGCACCGTCAAGCAAAACGGTTTTCGCCCAGGCAAAGTGCCTTTGAGCGTGGTGGCGCAGCAATATGGCTACTCTGTGCATTACGAAGTGATGAACGACAAAGTCGGCGAGGCGTTTGCCATCGCCGCTAACGAAGCCAAATTGCGCGTGGCAGGTCAGCCAAAAATCACAGAAAACGAAACCGCCACCGAAGGTCAAATGACGTTTGATGCGGTGTTTGAAGTCTTCCCGGAAGTCAAAATTGCTGATTTAGCAACGGCTGAAGTCGAGAAATACTCGGCTGAAGTGACAGACGCTGCGATTGATAAAACACTGGACATATTGCGCAAGCAACGCCGTACATTCTCCCAGCGTGCGATGGACGCCGGTGCACAAGACGGCGACCGTGCCACGGTTGACTTTGAAGGCAAAATCGACGGTGAAGTGTTCCAAGGCGGCAAGGCCGAGGCATACCAGTTCATCGTGGGTGACGGCCAGATGTTGAAAGAGTTTGAAGAAGCCGCCCGTGGCATGAAGTCTGGTGAGAGCAAGACTTTCCCATTGGCTTTCCCAGCGGATTACCATGGCAAAGACGTGGCAGGCAAAACGGCTGATTTCATGTTGACGATCAAGAAGCTGGAAGCAGCCCATTTGCCAGAAGTGAACGATGCTTTGGCAAAGTCACTCGGTATTGTTGACGCAACAGTGGCTGGCTTGCGCTCAGACATCAAGAAAAACCTAGAGCGCGAAGTCAAAGCGCGCTTGTTGGCTAAAAACAAGCAATCTGTGATGGACGCTTTGGTGGCCAAGGCTGAGTTGGACTTGCCTAAAGCCAGTGTGAAAGCTGAGCTGGACCGCATGGTTGAAGGCGCACGCGCTGATTTGAAGCAACGCGGCATCAAAGATTTCGACAAAATGCCAATCCCTGAGGATATTTTCCAGCCACAAGCTGAGCGCCGCGTGCGCTTGGGCTTGGTGGTTGCAGAATTGGTGAAAGCCAACAGCTTGCACGCCAAGTCTGAGCAAGTGTCTAGCCACATTGAAGAACTGGCCGCCAGCTACGAAAAGCCAATGGACGTGATTCGTTGGTACGGCAGCGACAAGAACCGCATGGCGGAAGTTGAAGCCATTGTGATCGAAAACAATGTGACCAATTTTGTGCTGTCAAAAGCCAATGTGGCTGACAAAGCGATCTCTTTTGACGAATTGATGGCGCAGCAATAATTAACTGATCTACCTGTTTAAATTGGGGCTTGTGTTTTCGGACGCAAGCCCCATGTTTTTTGGGTGCATTCTTTGGTACAGTACGGCTGTTATGTACACGTTCAACACGCACATCATTTAACTTGGAGTCTTCATGAGCAATATTTATTCGCAATTTGGTACGCAGATGGCCTCTTATACACAGGAGATCCAAGGTTTGGGCATGGTGCCTATGGTGATCGAGCAATCTGGCCGTGGCGAGCGTTCTTACGACATTTATTCACGACTGCTCAAAGAGCGTGTGATTTTCTTGGTAGGCCCGGTGAACGACTACGTCGCCAACTTGGTGGTGGCGCAGCTCTTGTTCCTTGAGAGCGAAAACCCAGACAAGGACATTTCTTTTTACATCAATTCCCCAGGGGGCTCAGTTTCTGCCGGTATGGCGATTTATGACACCATGAACTTCATCAAACCTGAAGTGTCTACGCTGTGCACGGGAATGGCTGCCAGCATGGGCGCCTTTTTGTTGGCCGCAGGCGCGAAGGGCAAACGCTTCTCGTTGCCAAATTCTAAAGTCATGATTCACCAACCTTCTGGCGGTAGCCAAGGGCAGGCGACTGAGATTGAAATTGCTGCCCGCGAGATTCTAAAAACACGTGAGCAGTTGAACAAAATTCTGGCAGAACGCACAGGCCAGACCTATGAAAAAATCGCTTTGGATACCGAGCGAGACTATTACATGACCGCTGAAGAAACCAAAGAATATGGCTTGATCGACGCCGTGATTTCAAAACGACCATAAAACACCTGTTTTACTGTCCAGAATAGGCCAATTTACGGCCTTTTAAGGCTATTTCAGTACCTTTTTGGTTATCATTACTTATTATTTGAAAAAGGTGCTTCTATATGGCCGAGAAAAAAGGCGCATCTGGCGAGAAAACGTTGTTTTGCTCGTTTTGTGGCAAAAGCCAGCATGAGGTTAAAAAGCTGATTGCTGGTCCGTCGGTGTTTGTGTGCGACGAGTGCATTGAGCTGTGCAACGAGATTATTCGCGACGAGTTGCCCGTGATTGCAGCAGACGAAGCACGCAAAGCGCGCGGCGATTTGCCGACACCGGCTGAAATCAAAGCCAATTTAGACAATTATGTGATCGGTCAAGACGTTGCCAAGCGCACACTGGCTGTGGCGGTGTACAACCATTACAAACGTTTACAGCACAAAGACAAGTCGAAAAAAGACGATGTGGAGCTGGCAAAAAGCAATATTTTGCTGATTGGCCCAACGGGTTCTGGCAAAACGTTTTTGGCGCAAACGCTGGCACGTATGTTGGACGTGCCGTTTGTGATGGCGGATGCAACCACGCTGACCGAAGCGGGCTACGTGGGTGAAGACGTTGAAAACATCGTTTCCAAGCTGCTGCAAAGCTGCAACTACGAAGTTGAGCGGGCGCAGCGTGGCATTGTGTACATCGACGAAATCGACAAAATTTCACGCAAGTCAGACAACCCATCCATCACGCGAGACGTGTCGGGCGAGGGCGTGCAACAAGCCTTACTCAAGCTGATTGAAGGCACGATGGCCAGCATCCCACCGCAAGGTGGGCGCAAGCATCCGAACCAAGACTTTTTGCAAATCGACACCACCAATATTTTGTTCATTTGCGGTGGCGCATTTTCTGGCTTGGAGAAAGTCATTGAAAATCGCACAGAAGCATCAGGCATTGGTTTTGGTGCATTGGTTAAAAGCAAAGCCCAACGCAGCCTTACCGATGTGTTCAACGAGGTGGAGCCAGAAGATTTGATCAAGTTCGGCATCATCCCCGAGTTGATTGGTCGTATGCCTGTTATTGCCACTTTGGCAGAGCTGACGGAGGATGCGTTGATGCAAATCTTGACTGAACCTAAAAATGCTTTGGTCAAGCAATACAGCAAGTTGCTCGGCATGGAAGGTGTGGAATTAGAAATTCGCCCATCTGCACTGAAGGCGATTGCGCAAAAAGCTCTAAAACGCAAAACTGGTGCACGCGGCTTGCGCTCCATCTTGGAATTAGCCTTGATCGACACCATGTACGAGCTACCAAACCAAACCAATGTTGTAAAAGTGGTGATTGATGAGTTAACCATCATTGAAAACAAGCCGCCTTTGATGGTTTACCGTGATATTGCTAAAAAAGCCTGAATTACTTGAGGGATATTGATGTCCGCACCTATTGCACTACCTGCTGAGCCTTTAGATTTGCCCTTGCTGCCACTGCGTGATGTGGTGGTGTTTCCGCACATGGTTATTCCACTCTTTGTGGGGCGCCCAAAAAGTATCAAAGCCCTAGAGCTTGCCATGGCAGCTGAGCGTCGCATCATGCTGGTGGCGCAAAAAACGGCAGCTAAAGACGAACCTGCCGTCACTGACATGTTTGATGTTGGCTGCGTCTCTACGATTTTGCAAATGTTGAAGTTACCAGACGGCACGGTGAAGGTCTTGGTTGAAGGCCAGCAGCGTGCAAAGGTGAACCGCGTCGACGATGCTGAAACGCATTTCACTGCCAATGTGACACCCATAGAAACACAAGACGTCAAGCTGACAGCCAAGGGTGAGAAAACACCTGAAATCGAAGCCTTGCGCCGCGTGGTGATGCAGCAGTTTGATCAGTACGTCAAACTGAACAAAAAAATCCCACCTGAAATTTTGAGTTCAATCTCCAGCATTGACGACCCAGGTCGTTTGGCGGATACGATTGCTGCGCATTTGCCTTTGAAGCTGGAAAATAAACAAGTCATTCTTGATTTGTCTGACATCAAAGCGCGCTTGGAAAGTCTGTTCGAGCAAATCGAGCGTGAAGTCGATATTTTGAATGTGGACAAAAAGATCCGTGGCCGCGTCAAACGCCAGATGGAGAAAAATCAACGCGATTTTTACTTGAATGAACAGGTCAAAGCGATTCAAAAAGAATTGGGTGACGGTGAAGAAGGTGCTGACCTTGATGATCTAGGCAAGAAAATCAAAAACGCCAAAATGAGCAAGGAAGCTTTGAAGAAAGCCGAAGCCGAGCTCAAAAAGCTAAAGTTGATGTCGCCCATGTCTGCCGAAGCGACTGTGGTGCGAAATTACATCGATGTGTTGATTGGTTTGCCATGGGCGAAGAAAACCAAAATCAAGCATGATTTGCCCGAAGCAGAAAAAGTATTGAACGCAGACCATTATGGCTTAGACAAAGTCAAAGATCGTATTTTGGAATATCTCGCGGTGCAACAGCGCGTTGATAAAGTCAAAGCACCGATTCTTTGTTTGGTCGGCCCGCCGGGCGTTGGTAAAACGTCTTTAGGTCAATCGATTGCTAAAGCCACAGGTCGCAAATTCGTACGCATGGCCTTGGGTGGCATGCGTGACGAGGCAGAAATTCGTGGCCACAGACGAACCTACATTGGCGCTTTGCCGGGTAAAGTACTTTCAAATTTGAGTAAAGTCGGCACACGCAACCCGCTGTTCTTGCTGGATGAAATTGATAAGCTGGGTACAGAATACCGTGGCGACCCGTCAAGTGCATTGCTTGAGGTACTGGATCCTGAGCAGAATCATACGTTTGCTGACCATTACGTTGAAGTTGATTTTGATTTGAGTGACGTGATGTTCGTTGCTACTTCAAACTCCATGAATATTCCTTCGGCTTTGTTAGACCGTATGGAAGTGATTCGTTTGGCGGGTTACACCGAAGACGAAAAAACCAATATTGCTATCACGTATTTGTTGCCTAAACAAATGTCAAACAATGGCGTGAAGGCCAGCGAGTTGAAAATTCCGTACGAAACCGTGCGTGATATTGTTCGTTACTACACGCGTGAAGCGGGCGTTCGTTCGCTTGAACGCGAGTTGTCAAAAATTTGTCGCAAAGTCGTCAAAGGCTTGTTGCTCAAAACGTGCAAAGCGCCTATTACCGTAACGCCAGACAATCTCAACGATTATTTGGGTGTGCGAAAATTTAATTATGGTCGCGCAGAAGAGCAGAACCAAGTTGGTCAAGTGGTTGGTTTGGCTTGGACTGAAGTGGGTGGTGATTTACTGACCATTGAAGCCGCCATCATGCCGGGCAAAGGTGTGATCACACGTACGGGATCGCTGGGCGATGTGATGAAGGAATCTGTCGAAGCAGCACGCACCGTGGTGCGCAGCCGTGCCAAACGCTTGGGCATCAAAGAAGAGATGTTTGAGAAGCGCGATATTCATATCCACGTGCCTGATGGCGCAACGCCTAAAGACGGGCCAAGTGCAGGCGCAGCGATGACGACGGCATTTGTATCTGCATTAACAGGTATTCCCGTACGCGGAGATGTTGCGATGACGGGTGAGATTACGCTGCGTGGAGAGGTCACTGCCATTGGTGGTTTGAAAGAAAAATTACTCGCAGCTTTGCGCGGTGGTATCAAGACCGTTTTGATTCCAGAAGAAAACGCCAAAGACTTGCAAGAAATTCCTGAAAACGTGAAAAACGGTTTGGAAATCGTGCCTGTTCGATGGATTGATAAAGTGTTGGAATTGGCGCTTGAGCGTATGCCAACGCCGCTGGTTGATGCTGATCCAATCGTTGATGCTGTGGCTGCTGCAGCGGCTTTGTCAGCAAAGCAGAGTTCATCAACAGAATCTATCAAACATTAATTTGTAAAATCCAAAAAGAGGAAAAAGTAGCCTATAATCTGACCATCGACATGCAGTGATATTCGATATTAATTAAATGTCACTGTTAGGTTTAGTTTTTGTTTTTTTGTTAGCTTATGGTTTTTAAAGACACAAGAAAATAGATTACAATTTCGTGATATGCGGGAATAGCTCAGTTGGTAGAGCGCAACCTTGCCAAGGTTGAGGTCGAGAGTTCGAGACTCTTTTCCCGCTCCAATTTTCAAAAAGGGAAGCTCAGGCTTCCCTTTTTTGTATGACTTCTTTATGAAGTGGCGATGCGATCAATATAAAAAGCAAATGCTAAAATATTGGCTCATTTCCTTAAGTTTTTTGGCGCAGTAACAAAGCGGTTATGTACCGGATTGCAAATCCGAGTAGGTCGGTTCGACTCCGGCCTGCGCCTCCAAATTGCTCGGCTATGTGTTTTGACGCATGGTTTGACAGCCTCGATGGTGGAATAGGTAGACACAGCGGACTTAAAATCCGCCGCTTTCGTTCATAGCGGGCGTGCCGGTTCGATTCCGGCTCGAGGCACCACCAACAACAATCATCTTTTCGCAAAATTTCCATCGAAAATAAATTGAATATTCATATTCAATATCGATGTATGATTTGCTTAATCATTTGCTCTACCTTTGTTCTATGACCCGCTACAACGCTCCTTTTGAAATTCATGTGCACGGTCAAGTTGCACTGCTGCCTAGCGTCAAATTTGAGCAGCTACAAGACGCACTGAAGCCGTTGTGGTGTTATTCTGGCGCGAAATCTTTGGTTGATGGCGCTGGCAGCTCGTATGAGGAAGAGCCAGGCATCAAGTTTGATGCGACAGAACATCTTTTGCAGATGTGCTGGACTGTGCCAGGTGACGAAGACTTCCGCCAGTCGCTCGATGAAATGTGCATGAATCTCAACGAGATTGCTGAAAGTGGTGCAGCGATTGAAGTGACGTTTTACGACACCGAGTTCGACGACGAAGATCGTGACGAAGACCCTGCTGCTGAAGATGACTCACGGGATGATTTTTTGATGTTGTTTGTAGGTCCTACACCTGCGGCCATCATGCAAGTGCAGCGCGATTTGTTGGTGCAAGACGTTGTGAACCTGATGGAGCGTCATTTTGATGGCTCTGAATTATCTGGTGTCGTTGCCGAGGTAGATAAATTGTTCACAGAGCGTTTTGATGCCTTGGTGAATTCTCTTGAGTTGGGCAAGCCGCCGCGTGGCAGTGGAGGTGGTTCTGCACATGGTGGTGGTCGGCGCCCTAAACATCTACATTGATATAACAACACCGTCGTACTACAGCTGTGGCGCTCTTCTCCCAAGATTCATTGAACCCTGGCGTTAAAAAACGCGAAGTTTTTGGCTGGGCGATGTATGACTTCGCCAACTCTGGCTACACCACTGTCGTTATCACTGCGGTATTTGCGGCTTATTTTGTCGGTGGTATTGCGCAAAAAGCGGAATGGGCAACATTTGCGTGGACGGCTGCGCTCAGCGTGTCCTACGCTATTGTGATGCTGACCATGCCTAGCCTTGGCGCATATGCTGACCAGCATGCGGCAAAAAAGAGATTGTTGATCTTAACGACTTTGGCTTGTGTGGTCGCAACAGCTGCATTGGCCTTAGCTGGGCCGGGCAGTGTGGTGTTGGCTATTTTGCTGATCATTCTGTCAAACACGTTTTATGCCTATGGTGAATCATTAACAGGCGCATTTTTGCCTGAATTGGCTAAAGCAGAAGCTTTTGGCAAAGTCAGTGGTTGGGGCTGGAGTTTCGGTTATTTTGGTGGCATGTTAGCTCTGGGTATTAGTTTGGCTTATGTGCTGTGGGCGCAAAGCAAGGGCATATCCGCAGATAAATTTGTACCTGTAACGATGCTCATCACCGCTGTGATTTATGGCGCTGCTGCATGTGTGACTTTTTGGTTGTTGAAAGAGCGCGCTGTAGCTAACCCCGATGCTTTGCGGCAAAGTGGTTTGAAAGTGTCGTTGGCACAGCTGAAAATAACTTTTAAGCAAGCACGTCGGTTCAAAGACTTCATGTGGTTTTTAGCTTGTGGCGTGTGTTACCAAGGAGGCGTAGCTGTCGCTATCACTTTGGCTGCCATTTATGCTGAGCAAGTCATCGGTTTCAAACCGCAAGAAACCATGGTGCTGATTTTTGTGCTGAACATCGCAGCAGCCGTTGGTGCTTTCGGATTTGGCTATTTTCAAGACAAAGTAGGTCACAAAATAGCCTTGGGCATCACCTTGGTGGGCTGGATTGCGACTTGCATCATTGCTGCCATCACGACGACCAAAGATGGCTTTTGGTATGCGGCTGCGATTGCCGGATTTTGTATGGGCAGCAGCCAATCTGCGGGTCGTGCCATGGCTGCCATGTTTGCGCCACCCAAACAGGTCGGTGAATTTTTCGGACTATGGACGTTTGCCACGCGCTTAGCCAGCATCATTGGGCCGCTGAGTTATGGCGCGATTACTTGGATGACGGGCGGCAATCAGCGCATTGCTATCATGTCCACTTCTGTGTTGTTTATTGCAGGTTTGTTACTGCTTATTCCCGTGAATGTTTCGCGCGGGCGTGCAGCGGCACTGAATGCCTCATAGTTCAAAAATGAATCAACCCACTTTAAATTTCGTCAATTGTCCAGATGCACAAGGCCAACATCGCATGGCTTACTGGCAGTGGGGCGATGCAAATAGCGACCATGTCATCATTTGCGCCCATGGTTTATCGCGTCAAGGGCGAGATTTTGATGTCCTGGCGCAAGCACTTTGTCAGGCTGCGCCAGGAAAATTGCGGATTGTTTGTCCCGATGTGGTTGGTCGTGGCAAAAGCGATTGGCTCAAAGACCCTACTGGCTACCAAATTCCGCAGTATGCAGCAGATATGTTGGCTTTGATTGCGCAGTTGCAAGCCAAAACGCTGGATTGGGTCGGTACCAGTATGGGAGGCTTGATTGGCATGGTGGTTTGCGGCCAGCCAGATTTGCCATTACCCGTGCCAGTACGAAGACTCATCTTGAACGATGTTGGACCCGCCATTGAATGGCTGGCCATTCAACGCATTGGTCAATATCTCGGCAAAGCTGCCCAGTTTGAGTCGGTTCAGCAGGCTGCAGACGCTATGTGGGCGATTTCAAGCAGTTTTGGTCCGCACACCAAAGAGCAATGGCTGGCATTATCGCAAGCCATGGTCAAACCCAGTGGCACGGGCTTTGCGTTGCATTACGATCCCGCAATCGCGATACCCTTTGCCAGTGCGACAGAAGAGTCCACCAAGCAAGGCGAAGCCATGTTGTGGGCACTCTACGACAACATCAAAGCGCAGACCTTGATCACGCGTGGTGCGCAGTCAGATTTACTGTCTGTCGCCACAGCCCAAGCCATGACGCAGCGTGGCCCAAAAGCGCAGCTGGTCGAATTTACAGGTGTCGGCCACGCGCCTACTTTCATTGCGGTTGATCAAGTCAAAGCAGCAGTCGATTTTTTGATTGGAAAGTCTTAAGCCTTGGCAGACATCATCACGCAAACGACGCTTGAGAGCGCCAAAGTATTTGCTGAACCTTTCCTTCGTCACGCCACCCTAGAAACGGGTGAGAATGCGTGGTTGCACGCGCAAGCCGTATCGCAAATCTTGCTAAATATAGGCAGCTCTGAAGCCATGCAGGCGGCTAGCTACCTTGTGTATACCTGCGAGCATTTGAACAAACCGCTTGACGTGATTGGTCAAGCGTTTGATGACAATCTGGCATCGCTGGCGGTGGAAACCACCAAGCTGATGCACATGCAAAAGCAAACTCGCGCAGCCACCGGAAAAATAACGACCACAGCCCACACCGAAACCGTGCGCAAAATGTTGTTGGCTTTTTCACGTGATTTGAGGGTGGTGATGCTGCGTTTGGCGTCGCGGCTGCAATCGCTGCGCTACTTTGCGGCCAGTAAAAGCGAGGTTTCAGCGAGCTTGGCACGCGAGTCGCTGCAAGTGTTTGCACCACTGGCAAATCGCCTGGGCATTTGGCAAATCAAATGGGAAATGGAGGATTTGTCGTTCCGCTTCCTAGAGCCACAAACCTACAAAGAAACGGCTCGGTTATTAGACGAAAAACGCACCTTGCGGGAAGACTATGTCGAGCAGTTACGCGAACAACTACAAACTGATTTAGCCAAACAAGGCATCAAGGCCGAGGTACAAGGGCGACCTAAGCACATTTACAGTATCGTCAAAAAAATGCGCGGCAAAGGGCTGGGTTTTGACCAAGTGTTTGATATTCGCGCTTTGCGCGTCATCGTCGCAGAGATTGACGATTGTTACGGCGCACTCGGTTGGGTACATGCGCAGTTTTCACCGATCAGCGATGAGTTTGACGACTACATCGCCAAGCCCAAAGCCAATGGCTACCAATCCCTGCACACCGTTGTGCGGGATGCCTCTGGCCAAGCCATTGAGGTGCAAATTCGCACCCAAAACATGCACGACAAAGCCGAGCACGGCGTGGCGGCGCACTGGGTTTACAAAGAAGCGGGTGCGAAAGGTTACGCCGGTGTGGCCGCGACGGGCAGCTACGACGCCAAAATCGCCGTACTGCGCCAACTGCTGGCATGGGAAAGAGATTTAACAGCGACTGATTCAACTGCTTCTGATTCCGCTGCGTTGTTAAGTGACCGCATTTATGTGCTGACGCCAGAAGCTGCCGTGGTCGAGTTGCCGCAGGGCGCTACCGCCATCGATTTTGCCTACACCGTGCACACCGACTTAGGCCACCGTTGCCGAGGTGCTAAGTTGGATGGTGTGATCGTGTCGTTGAATACACCTCTGAAAAACGGCCAAACCGTTGAAATCAACGCCGCCAAGGAAGGCGGGCCGTCGCGCGATTGGCTGAACGCTGAGCTGGGCTATTTAACCAGCAGCCGCGCCAAAACCAAGGTGCGGGCATGGTTCAATGCTAAGGCGATGATGGAAACCATCGCGCGCGGGCGTGAAGCGGTTGAAAAGCTTCTGCAACGTGAAGGCAAAACGGCCATCAAGTTGGTCGATTTGGCGGTACAACTGGGCTTTAAATCTGCCGACGAGTTGTTTGAAGTGGTCGGCAAAGACGAATACTCATTGCGCACCATTGAAGCGTTTTTCAAACCACCAGCGCCAGAGTTAAGTACCGAAGAACTGTTGCACAAACGCGCCAAAGTCGAAAAAACACCCACCGGTGGCGTCTTGGTGGTCGGCGTTGACTCACTCTTAACCCAGCTTGCCAAATGCTGCAAACCCGCACCTGGCGACGCGATTGGTGGCTATGTGACACGGGGCAAGGGCGTTAGCATCCATCGCCAGAGCTGCAGCAACTTTCAAGCCTTGGTGGCGCGCAATGACGTCAACCACGAAGGCCGTGTGATTGACGTGGCTTGGGCCAAAGACAAGTTGGCAAGTGCCAATACCGCGACCAGCGGAAGTGTTAACGAGGTTTACCCCGTCGATGTTGTGATTGAGGCCGCAGACAGCCAAGGCTTGCTGAAAGCGATTTTGGAAGTGTTCTCCAAAGACAAACTCAACGTCATCGCTGCCAACACCCAGTCGCACCGCAGCAGTGGCGGCGATACTGCTGTGATGACGTTCACTGTTGAGGTGACCAATTCAGCGCGTTTGAACAAGGTGCTCAGCTTGGTGCTGGAAGTGCAGGGTGTGCGTTCTGCGCGTAGACGATAGCGGTAAAGATAAAGACAAAACAGTTGTGCTTTAAAAAGAAAATGCGTTTTTGCCTGCTATAATTCTCATTGTCGAACAGACTTTTAGGCGCGTAGCTCAGCTGGTTAGAGCACTACCTTGACATGGTAGGGGTCGTTGGTTCGAGTCCAATCGTGCCTACCAATATTTCAAGCTTGTAATTCTTTATATATCAAAGAGTTACAGGCTTTTTTGGTTTTTGGACAAACGTTTCGCTTCTCTTGCCACATACACCGAGTAGGCAATCACAGTAATCGTCACCACCACCAGTAGCAGCGTTGCTGCCGCATAGATTGACGGATTCACGCCTCTGCGCGCGTAACTGAAAATCACCTGAGGTAGGGTGGTAACACCTGGACCCGAGAGAAATTCCGAAACCACCACATCGTCGAAACTGAGCGTGAATGTTAGCAACCAAGCCGCAATCAGTGCGGGCACGATGTTTGGCAAAGTCACTAGAAAGAAGACTTGCCCAGGGCGGCAGCCCAAGTCCATCGCAGCTTCCTCTAACGATTTATCCATCTCCAGAAGGCGAGATTGCATCACCACCGTTGCATAGGCCATACCGAGCAAAATATGTCCAAAGATGATCGTGAGCATGCCACGATCTGGCCAGCCGATGGCGCGTTGCGCACCTGCCATCAGCAGCAGCAATGACATGCCAATGATCACCTCCGGCATCACCAAAGGTGCATAGACCATGCCCGAAAAAAACGTGCGCCCTCTGAACTTACCCAGACGAACCAAGGCGTAAGCAGCCAGCGTGGCCAAGACAGTGGCCAAGGTTGCGCTGATGAGCGCGACCTTCAGAGAGAGAAAAAAACCATCCACAAGACGTGGATCGTTAGCTAGAGCGGCATACCAACGGGTTGAAAAACCTGTGAACACAGTATCCTGTCGCGTGCTGTTGAAAGAAAATACCACCAAAAACAGCAAAGGGGCATACAGAAAGGTAAAGACTGTGAACAACCAAAACTTGCTCGCATGGCGACGGATATGGTTCATTGAAGTATTCATTTGCGTACGTCCTCAGGACTGGTCGCAGAAACTGCATTTTGAAGCCACAGCAAGGGGACTATCACGGCGACAATCATGATGATGGCCAATGCCGATGCGCGTGGCCAGTTGTTGGCTGAAAACATTTCATCCCAGACCACGCGGCCAATCATGATGTTATCTGCACCACCCAGCAGCGAAGGAATCACAAATTCGCCGACGCTAGGGATGAACACCAGCATGCAGCCTGCAACAATGCCTGTACGCGACAAAGGCACCGTGATCAGCCAAAACGCTTTCAAAGGTCCTGCACCCAGATCGTGCGCAGCCTCAAGCAGTCGGAGATCCATCTTCACCAAATTGGCATAAAGCGGAAGCACCATAAAGGGCAAGTACACGTATGTCATGCCTACCAACATCGACACATTGGTATAGAGCATGACTACCGGCTCATCGATCAATCCCATACCCATCAAAGCCCTGTTAACCACACCTTCATCAGCCAAAATGCCTTTCCACGCATACACGCGTAGCAGAAACGACGTCCAAAACGGCAACATGATCAGTATCAAATAAATAGGTCTATGCTCAGGTTTTGCTCGCGCAATGAAATAGGCAAACGGATAGCCAATAAAAAGACAAAGTACGGTGGTGAAAAAAGCGTACCTTAGGGACAAACAGTAGGCCTCAGCGTAAATGGTATTGAACCATGACGAGCCAGGCTCTTCACGGAAAACCGACAGATAGTTCTCAACCTTCAAGATCAATCGCCATTTGCCGTCTGTGTTGAACAGCATTTGGGCAAATGGATCGATACCTGTTCCCATGTCTGTGAGACTGATGCGCAGCAAAATCAGGAAAGGCAGTGCGAAGAAAATGATCAGCCACAGATAGGGAACACCCAGTACGCTGCGATTCCCTAGCTTAAGTTTGCCGCTTAGCGAAGCCAATCGCTCGTTCATGATGCTTTTCACGACGTTAAGGCCACGGGCGCAGACTCATCCCACCAGCAATAAACCGTGTCGCCCCATGAGATATGCCCAGGGTCGTGGCGGGACAGGTTGGCTTGCGTCACTTTGATTTTTGTACGCTCTGCGATCAAGACTTCAAAAGTGCTGTAGCTGCCAGAGTAAGCAATTTCATGAACCTTGCCGCACAGTAGGTTGTGGCGCTGCTCGGGCGCTTGCAAGGAAATATGCATTTTTTCAGGGCGGATAGCCACGGCCAATTTCATACCCAGTGTGCCCGTGATGCCGTGGCTGACATGCACAACTGCATGTTCTGTGGTGATTTCACACCGACCCGCTTCATCCAGTGTGAGCTCGCCTTCTAGCAGATTAACATCACCAATGAAATCTGCCACAAATCGGCAATTGGGTGTTTCATACACATCTCGCGGATTACCTAGTTGCAGAATCTGCCCCTTGCTCATGATGGCAATCCGATTCGCCATAGTCATAGCTTCGTCTTGATCATGCGTGACCATCACACAAGTGACGCCGATGGTTTCTATGATATTGACCAATTCAAATTGTGTTTGTTCGCGCAATTTTTTATCAAGTGCGCCCAAGGGCTCGTCTAGTAACAGCAGTTGTGGCTTTCGAGCCAAGCTACGTGCGAGCGCTACGCGCTGCTGCTGCCCGCCTGAGAGCTGGTGCGGCTTGCGCTCTGCAAAGCTGTTCAACTGCACCAAATCAAGCATCTCGCCGACGCGCTGAGCGACTTCGTTCTTGGGCATGCCCATGCGGCGCAGGCCAAAGGCGATGTTGTCTGAAACGGTCAAATGCGGAAACAGTGCGTACGACTGAAACATCATGTTGATCGGGCGTTCATATGGGGGAAAGGACGCGATATCACGACCATCCAAATAGATCGCGCCAGCGCTGGGTGTTTCAAAGCCAGCGAGCATCCTCAGCAGGGTGGATTTGCCGCAACCTGAGCTGCCAAGCAAGGCGAAAATTTCACCCCTTGGAACATCCAGCGTCACATTGTCGACAGCAGTGACGGCGCCAAAACGCTTGGTCAAACCCTCCATACGAAGGAAAGCTGTAGGGTCAGCGGCAGAGGAAGTCGTCATGAAGTTAACCGTATTCCGTATTCAAAGTAAAAAAGCTGTGCACACGAGGCATGCGCACAGCTCCAATTCAGGGATTTTGCCTCAAAAATAAGATTTACTTGCCTTTTTTGAACGAGGTGTAAACCGCTGAAAGCGATTCGCGTCCAGCATTGTCAAAAGCAGATGGCGACACCATTTTGGCCATGTCGGCGGCGGGTGGAAAAATAGCTGTGTTCTTAGCCGTTTCTGGCGTGACTTTCTCCAAGCTGGCTTTGTTGGCTGTCGGGTAGCCCAACTCATTTGTGAGCGCTGCAGACACGTCAGGACGCAGGAAGTAGTCGATGAAAGCATGGGCATTGTTCGGGTGCTTGGCATCTTTGGTAATCGCCAAGTTGTCAAAGAAAATCAAGCCGCCCGTTTTTGGCAGCAGCACTTGCAACTCTTCGCCGTTCTTGTTCTCAATAGCGCGGGCTTTGGCAATGTTGAAGTCACCCGCCCAGCCCAACGCAACGCAAGCTTTACCGCTCGCAAAGTCGTCGATCATGGCGCTGGTGAAAATACGAATATCAGGACGAACTTTAGCCAGCATATCGGCAGCTAATTTGTGATCTGCAACCGCGTTTGAATACGCATCTTTGCCAACATAGTGCAGGGCGGGAGGCATGATTTCTGTGGGTGAATCCAAATAAGCAATGCCGCAAGACTTCAGCTTGCTGGTGTATTTGGCGTCAAATACCAAATCCCAAGCGTTTTCTGGCATTGGCATTGAGCCCAATGCTTTGGCGACGCGCTTGGTGTTGATGCCAACGGTGGTAAAGCTCCAAGCCCATGGGACTAAATGGCTGTTACCAGGATCGACTTTGGAGAGCTTGCCCATGATGTCGTTGTCAAGATTTTTGACATTAGGAATCTTGGCTTTATCCAGCTTTTGCAGCAATCCCGCTTCAATTTGGCTCTTGGCAAAAACAGCACCAGGCACAACGATGTCATAGCCTGAATTCCCAGCGACCAGCTTGGCTTGCAAAGCCTCGTTGTTTTCAAAGGTCTGGTAATTGACCTTGATACCCGTTTCTTTCTCAAAGTTGGCCAGCATGTCTTTGGCAACATAGTCAGGCCAGTTGTAGACATTGAGCACTTTTTCTTCGGCACTAGACACAGGCGCCGCTGTGGATTGAGCTGCAGGGGTCGGCTCGGACTGTTTGCCGCAGGCCACCACGAGCAACGAAAAAAACAACATCAGCCAAAGTTTGCTAACTTTCATGAAAATACTCCAAGAGAAGGTAATTTAAAAAGAAAAAAAGAAAAAATGATCAAGTGAGAAAGTAAAAAAAGTAAAAGTAAATTGTAAATCAACGGTTTATAGCTTTTTCGAGTTTTTGAGGGGCATAAATACGGTTATTCAGGGTAATCCTTAGTTTCGTGTATCTTAAGCATACTTACAATGTATTGCGCTGCAATAAAGCGAAAAATATTCCGAGACTAACGCAAGCCACAGACCCTCTATGACTACCAAAAAAACAGCATTCCCCTCTGCAAAGTCAGTCAAGTCTGAAAAGCCAGTAGAAAAAGCGCCTACAAAAAGCCTGCGCGTGATCAAAAAATACCCGAACCGCCGGTTGTATGACACCGACACTTCCAGCTACATCACCTTGGCTGAAGTGAAGCGCTTGGTCATGAAAAGCGAGCCTTTCATGGTGGTGGATGCCAAAACCAATGACGATTTGACGCGTAGCATCTTGCTGCAGATTATTTTGGAAGAAGAGACGGGCGGCGCACCCATGTTTACTGAGGCGATTTTGGCGAATATCATCCGCTTTTACGGTAACTCCATGCAGGGCTTAATGGGCTCGTATTTAGAGAAAAACGTGCAATCTTTCACCGACATGCAGTCCAAAATGAAAGAGCAGGCCAAGGGCCTCAGCCCAGAAGCGTGGACCACCTACATGAGCCCACAAAACCCGCTGATGCAAGGCATGATGGGCACGGCGATGGAGCAAATGCAAAAGCAAACCGAGACGATGCTCAACGCTTTTGGTCTGAAAGCTAAGTAAAACCTGTCGAAGCCGAGGTAAAAATCCGAAAACTGCGACAATAGGGGGATGAGCGCAGTAATTTCTTCCCCTATCAAATCCCCCAATTCCATCCCAAATACCTCCCCGAAGGTCGGCTTTGTCAGCCTAGGTTGCCCCAAGGCGCTGACTGATTCTGAGCTGATCCTCACCCAGCTGAGCGCCGAAGGCTACCAAACCTCCAAAACCTTTGAAGGCGCGGACTTGGTCATCGTCAACACCTGCGGCTTCATCGACGATGCCGTCAAAGAAAGCCTAGACACGATTGGTGAAGCTTTGGCCGCCAATGGCCGTGTCATCGTCACCGGTTGCCTGGGTGCCAAAAAAGAGGGCGATGTCGCCGGCACCGAAGGCAATTTGATCCGCCAAATGCACCCCAGCGTGCTCGCCGTCACCGGCCCGCACGCCACGCAAGAGGTCATGGACGCCGTCCACACCCACCTGCCCAAGCCGCACGACCCGTTTGTCGATTTGGTGCCCAATTCCTTCGGCGTGGCCGGTATCAAGCTCACGCCACGGCATTACGCCTACCTCAAAATCTCAGAAGGCTGCAACCACCGCTGCACGTTTTGCATCATCCCTTCCATGCGCGGCGATCTGGTCTCGCGCCCGATTGGCGATGTGTTGAGCGAGGCGCATGCGCTGTTTAAAGGCGGTGTGAAAGAGCTGCTGGTCATCAGCCAAGACACCTCGGCCTACGGCGTCGATGTCAAATACCGCATGGGTTTTTGGGATGGCAAACCCGTCAAGACCCGCATGCTGGAGCTGGTGAAAACTTTAGGCGCTATCGCTGAAGAATACGGTGCATGGGTTCGCCTGCACTACGTTTACCCGTACCCGAGCGTGGACGAAATCATCCCGCTGATGGCGACTGGTAAAGTGCTGCCGTACCTAGACGTGCCGCTGCAACACAGCCATCCCGACGTACTTAAACGCATGAAACGCCCCGCCAGTGGCGAGAAAAACATGGAACGCATCTTGCGCTGGCGCGAGGTTTGCCCTGAAATCGTCATCCGCAGCACCTTCATCGCCGGCTTTCCCGGTGAAACAGAGGCCGAATTCGCACATTTGCTGGACTTCATGAAAGAAGCCAAAATCGACCGCGCCGGCTGCTTTGCCTACAGCCCGGTCGAAGGCGCGACCGCCAACGACATCCCCGGCATGTTGCCAATTGAGCTGCGCGAAGAGCGCCGCGCCCGCTTCATGGAAGTGGCCGAAGCCGTATCCGCCGCCAAACTGCAGACCCGCGTAGGCGCAACCATGCAAGTCTTAGTCGATTCAGCGCCTGGCTTGGGCAAAAAAGGCGGCATAGGCCGCACCTATGCCGACGCCCCCGAGATCGACGGTGTGGTCAAACTCCTGCCGCCCGAGAAAATCAGCAAAACCCTGAAAGTAGGCGAGTTCACCAAAGCCCGCATTGTGGGTACGCAGGGGCATGATTTGGTGGCTTTGCCTATCTGACATTGATTTGGCTGTTGCTTCCCACTTTGGAAAAGCGGGATTGAGGGGGATTTTAATCTTTAGATTTGCTATATTTTTAATAGCACATCAGACAATAAATACGCTGGCTAGAGCTTATTTATGCCCTGAAAATCGCTGTTTAAGACGCTGTTTGAGACGATTTCGCACTTCAAAACGGCTTGAACGTCCCGAAATGCCGCTGGCTGTAGACCAAGCTTTCACCGTCGTGACTACCAAAATCTAGCACACGGCCTATCAAAATGTCGTGGTCGCCAGCGGTGACGACTTGTTCCAGCTGGCAGTCAAACCACGCCACGGAACCCGAGATGCGGGGGCGCAAGCTGGCTGGGTGGTGTTCTACGGGGACGTTGTGAAAGCGCTCGGCTTGGGTGCCTTGGGTGAATTGCATGGCCAAGTGCTGCTGGGCGCTGGCCAAAACGCTGACGGTGTAGCCGCCGCTTTGGGTAAAAGCGGGCTGGCTGAGGGATTCTTTGCGGATGCTCCACAGCACCAAGGCTGGATCTAACGACACGGTGCTGAACGAGTTGCAGGTCATGCCCCAGTCGTGACCTTCAAAACGGGTGGTCACAATGGTGACGCCGGTGGCAAAGTGGCTCATGGCGTTGCGTAATTCACGGGTCATGCTGCGGCTAAGCCCACTGGATGCGCCGCAATTGAATGTGTAAGCTCATAGGGTACGGTGTCACCTTGGGCGGGGTGTTTGGGGCGGTTGGGCGGAGATGAGATCGTTTGCATGTCTGCTGAGTATAAATCGTGTGTAAACAACAAAAGCCGTTGTCCTACATGGTGGTCCGCAATTGGTCTGAAATACCGCCTAGAATTCACTAACAACCAACCAACGAGATTCAGAATGATGATGACACGAGGCCGGTGGTTTTCATTTTTTTTCAGAATCAAATACCTCTGGGGCTACGTGGTGCTGTTGCTGCTCGTCGTCGGTGGCTTGCTGGTGGTGCAGGAAATACAGACTTCAGCCTTTCAGGCGCAATATTTCTCTAAACTGTCCAGTAAAGCCAATTTTACGGTTGGTGCGGGAGCCAGTTCGGCGATCAGTTTCCCGCCCAGTGCGCCGTATGACGATAGGCTCGGTTATTCAAAGATACCGAAGTTTGTCGAGAAGCTTACATCGCGGGATTTTGAGATCACGCGACAAGCTCGAATTTCTGAGGGCATGGCGGAGATCGTCAACGAAGGTTACTCTGCCCCCTATCCTGAAAAAGTCCAGAGCGGCCTGCGCATCCTGGATTGTCGCAATGACAGCCTGTTTCAAGAGCGCTATCCGGAACGGATTTTTGAGCGCTTTGAGGATATATCACCCATTTTGGTGCAGAGCCTGCTGTTCATCGAAAACCGCGAACTGCTCGACACTGAGCACCCCAAGCGCAACCCGGCGGTAGAGTGGGACCGCTTGGCCCATGCGGTGCTGCTCAAGGCCAAAGGCAGTCTGACGGGCGATAGCCGATCGCCCGGCGGTAGTACGCTGGCGACGCAGATCGAAAAATACCAGCATTCATCGGACGGGCGTACCTCCTCGGTGCATGAAAAGCTGCAGCAAATGGTCTCGGCCGCCCTGCGCGCCTACCAGCAGGGCGAGGACACCAGCGCGGTGCGGCGGCAGATAGTACTGACCTACCTGAACACAATGCCGCTGTCCGCCAAGGCGGGCTTTGGTGAGGTGCATGGCCTGGGCGATGGCCTGTGGGTTTGGTATGGGCGTGATTTCAAGGACGTTAATCGCATTCTGAAAAGCGCCACCACGCAGCAGGGCGATATCAACGAGCTGGCGCAACTGTACAAGCAGTCGCTCAGCCTGCTGATTTCACAGCGCCGGCCTTCGCATTATTTCGACACCGACCAAGCCGAACTGGAGCAGCTCACCGACAGCCATCTGCGCCTGCTCGGCAGTGCAGGGGTCATCACGCCTGAGCTGCGTGATGCGGGGCTCAAAGTCAAGCTGAACCGGCGCGCCAAGCCGGTGCCCGCTGCGGCGGTGTCTTTCGTCACGCAAAAAGCGGCCAATACGGTGCGGACCCAGCTGGCCAGTTTGCTTGGCAACCACCGCTTGCTGGGCTTGTACGATCTGGATCGTCTCGATCTCAGCGTGGCCAGCACGCTGGATGCACCCGTGCAATTGGCCGTCACAAGTTTGCTGCGTGACCTGCGCACACCCGCCAATGCCAAGGCGGCGGGGTTGTCCGCAAAGCAGTTGCTGGAGCGCGGCGATCCGGCCAAGGTGGTGTACAGCTTCACGCTGTACGAGCGCGGCAGCGAGGCTAATTACCTGCGGGTGCAAACCGATAATTTTGACCAACCGCTCAATATCAACGAAGGCACCAAGCTCGATCTCGGCTCCACCGCCAAGCTGCGCACACTGGTGACCTATCTCGACATCATGGACAAGTTGCACCAGCGCCTGTCCCCCATGGACAACGCCCAATTGCGCGCACTGGCGATTGACCCGAAAGACGTGCTGACGCGCTGGGCCGTCGATTATTTTCGGGTTGCAAAAGACAAAAGCCTGACCAAGATGCTGGATGCAGCGCTGGAGCGGCGTTATTCCGCCAGCACGGGGGAGGGGTTTATGACCGGCGGTGGGCTGCACCATTTTGATAATTTCAAGCGCGAGGACGATGGCAAAGTCATGTCGGTGCGTGATGGGCTGCGTAATTCGGTCAATTTGGTGTTTATCCGGTTGATGCGCGATGTCGTGCACCACTATATGTTTCTGACACCGGGCTCATCGGCCAAGCTGCTGCAAGACGCCGACGATCCGCGCCGCGCCGCCTACCTGGCGCGCTTTGCGGACATTGAAGGTCAGGTCTTTATGCGCCGTTTTTTCGTCAAATACCAGGGCAAAACTGCGCCAGAAGCCGAGGAGTTACTTTTAGAGAGCCGGCGCCCGACCGCATCTCGGCTGGCGGCCATCTTCCGCAGCATCGCACCAAAGGCGTCGCTGGATCAGTTCAATGCGTTTGTAAAGGACAGCCTGCCAGACGGCATTGACCTGGCCGAACCCAAGCTGGCCAAACTCTACGAGCAATACGCGCCAGCACAGATGTCGCTGGCTGATCGCGGCTATGTGGCGAGCGTGCATCCGCTGGAGTTGTGGCTGGTCGGCTATCTGCGCGACCACCCTGGTGCGAGCCAGACGCAGGTGATGCAGGCGAGCAGCGCCGAGCGCCAAGCGGTCTATGCCTGGCTGTTTTCCACCCACCGCAAGCAGGCGCAGGATAAGCGGATTTTGGGTCTGCTTGAGGGGGAAGGTTTTCTGGAAATCCACCGTCAATGGGCGCACATGGGCTACCCCTTCGATTCGTTGGTGCCGTCTTATGCGACCGCGCTCGGCGCATCGGCTGACCGGCCTGCCGCACTGGCGGAATTGATGGGCATCCTTGTCAACGACGGCCTGCGCAAGCCGAATACGCGCATCCAATCGCTGCATTTCGCTGTAAACACGCCGTACGAAACGCAGCTTGAATACAAGTCCAGCAAGGCTGAACGGGTGCTCGCACCCGAAGTGGCGCACGCCGTGCGCAGTGTGATCCGCCTGGTGGTAGAAGATGGCACCGCCAGACGCGTGAAGCAGGCTTTTGTGCGGCCGGATGGCAGCTTTGCACCTGTCGGCGGCAAAACCGGCACCGGCGACCAGCGCTTTGACAGCTATGGCGCGGGTGGCCGCTTGATCAATTCACGGGTGGTGAACCGCTCGGCGACCTTTGTGTTCAACATCGACGAGCGTTTCTTTGGCACCATCATCGCCTACGTACCTGGTGCACAGGCCGCGGGTTACGACTTCACCAGCAGTTTGCCAGTGCAATTGCTGAAAGTGCTGGCGCCGACGCTTATGCCCTTGGTCAATTCAGGCGGCTCAAACCTTCTTCTGTCATCGCATTGTCTCTAGCTTGGCCCTTGCCTTTTTCGGCGTTGGGCTTGGGTTGAGCAGCTTGCGAAGGTGCTGGTGCTTGTGCTGTGCATCGTCGGCTTCATGCTGCAAGCACCCAATCCCAGTAAAGTTACAAGCAAACTGCTATGTAAGACTGTACGGCAATGAAGCATGGTGATCTCCTAAAAGTTGAGGAAATTAGATCGATTTGGAACTGCTGATAATGCACGCTGAGTCGTTGCTTGACTGTGTGTTGGCACACATAAGTCAAGCGATAAATGAAACCACGGTTTTTGCGGTACTTGTCTTGTTATGCCACAATGAAATTCTAAACTCACGGAAATTAACTTTGAGTAATACACGCACAAAAACACGCATAGAAACACGCATAGAATCCGACAGCTTCGGCCCTGTCGAAGTGCCCGCCGATGCACTTTGGGGGGCGCAGACGGCGCGAAGTCTGCATTTTTTCGCCATCGGCGAACAGCGCATGCCGCTGGACGTGATCCATGCGCTGGCCTGGGTCAAATGGGCTGCGGCCGGGGTGAACCGGGACTTGCACCTGCTCGAAGCGACCAAAGCACAAGCCATCGTAGACGCGGCATCGCAGGTGGCGGCGGGCCAGTTTGATGTGGAGTTCCCGCTGTCGGTGTGGCAAACCGGCTCGGGCACGCAAAGCAACATGAATGTCAACGAAGTGGTGGCTAATCTCGCATCTCGCGCCCATGATATGAAGTCAGCGAAAGCAGGCATGGCCGTTAAGACACAACGTATTCACCCGAACGACGATGTGAATCTTGGGCAGTCCTCCAACGATGTCTTCCCGACCGCCATGCACATCGCCGTAGCGCTGCAAGCCAAGCTGAGCTTGCTGCCCGCCTTGAAAGCCTTGCGCAGTGCCTTGAAGGCCAAAGCCTTGGCTTTTGAAACCATCGTGAAAATTGGCCGGACACACCTGCAGGATGCAACACCGGTGACGCTGGGGCAGGAGTTTGGTGGCTACGAGGCGCAAATTGTGCTGTGTCAGGCGGCCATCCTGCATGCGCTCAAGGCCGTGCATACACTCGCAATTGGTGGAACCGCGGTGGGAACGGGGCTGAACACGCCCCCAGAGTTTGGCAAACGCGTGGTTGATAGGCTAGCCATTCAGCTGAAGCTGCCACTGGTGCAGGCAGACAATCTGTTTGCCGCGATGTCTGGCCACGAAGCTTTGGTGGCTTTTCATGCCGCTTTGAGGATGCTGGCGATCGCCTTGATCAAGATCGCCAATGACATCCGCCTCATGGGCAGCGGTCCGCGCGCGGGTTTGGGGGAGTTGCAATTGCCCGAAAACGAACCTGGCAGTTCAATTATGCCCGGCAAGGTGAACCCGACCCAAATCGAAGCGCTGACCATGGTGTGCGCGCAGGTGATGGGCCACGATGCCGCCATCGGCTTCGCCGCCAGCCAAGGCCACTTCGAGCTCAACGTCTACAAGCCGCTGATAGCCCTGGACACCCTGGATAGCCTGCGTCTGCTGGCCGACGCGATGTGCAGTTTCACCCGGCACTGTGTGGTCGGGATCCAGGTGAACGAGGCACGGGTGCAGGCGTTGCTAAACAGCTCGCTCATGCTGGTCACCGCGCTGGCACCGCACATCGGCTATGACCGTGCGGCGCAGATTGCCAAACATGCCCACAAGCACCACACCACGTTGCGCGAAGCGGCGCTGGTGATGGGTGAGGTGAGTGCCGAGCAGTTCGACGCCTGGGTCGATCCGCGCCAGATGTTGGGTTCGCGGACTCTTTAAATGCGAGTTTATAAATTGACGTCAAACGACCGCGTGCTTTGCTGTTTGTTCGGCGTTTGTACGGTTAGAATCAGAAAAATAGTAGATTTGGTGCCCAGGAAGGGACTCGAACCCCCACGAAGTTACTCGCTAGTACCTGAAACTAGTGCGTCTACCAATTCCGCCACCTGGGCCCATGATATTTAGTGGCTAAAACGCTAAGTAAACCTAGATTTAGCCAAGAAACAAAATTTTGAATTTCAGGAAAAGGGTGATTGTATCAAAACCAAAAGCATGAATCGCGACAACGGTGCTATTAACAGCACAAATACTTCAAATGATTTCCCGGTGGGTCGAGGATTACTCGCCGAAGTCTCTGGCGTTGTGCAAGGCCACCGAGACGGCCACGGCTTTGTGATCCGAGACGACAGCGAAGCGGATATCTTCTTGCCTGTGAACGAAATGCGCGCCGTTTTGCACAAAGACCACGTCAAAGTCAGTATCGTGCGGCAAGACAGACGGGGTAGACCAGAAGGGCGTGTGACCGAGATTTTGGCACGCTCTGACCAGCCCATCATCGGGCGGCTGCTGTTTGAAAGCGGTATTTGGATCATGGCACCTGAAGACAAACGCTTCGGGCAAGACGTGCTGATTCCCAAAAGCGGCACGGGTGGCGCTAAAACCGGCCAAATCGTGGTAGTGGAATTGACCGAGCCGCCGGCCTTGTTTGGCCAACCCGTAGGCCGCGTCATCGAGGTGCTGGGTGAGGTGGATGACCCGGGCATGGAAATCGAAATTGCCGTGCGCAAATACAGTGTGCCGCATATTTTTTCAGAAGCCTGCATTGCTCAAGCCCGCGTGTTGCCCGACAAAGTGCGCCCGCAAGACAAAAAAGACCGCGTTGATTTGACCGATGTGCCCTTGGTCACCATCGACGGTGAAGACGCCCGCGACTTTGACGATGCCGTCTATTGCGAGCCCGCCAAAGTCGGCAGAGCCAAAGGTTGGCGCTTGCTGGTCGCCATTGCCGACGTGAGCCACTACGTTGAAAACGGCTCGGCGATTGACATTGACGCCTACGACCGCGCCACCAGCGTTTACTTCCCACGCCGCGTCATCCCCATGCTGCCTGAAAAGCTGTCGAACGGCCTGTGTTCGCTGAATCCCGATGTCGAGCGTCTGTGCATGGTCTGCGACATGCTGGTCACCGCCAAAGGAGATGTGCACGCCTACCAGTTCTACCCCGCAGTGATGTTCAGCCACGCGCGTTTTACCTACACCGAAGTTGCCGCGATTTTGAGCAACACCAAAGGCCCAGAAGCCGCCAAACGCAAGGCACGGGTGCAAGATCTGCTGAATCTAAGCGACGTCTACAAAGCGCTGCTGTCGTCCCGCGCCGTGCGTGGTGCGGTTGATTTTGAAACGACCGAGACGCAAATTGTTTGCGACGAAAACGGCCGCATCGAAAAAATCATCGCCCGCACCCGCAACGAAGCGCATCGCTTGATTGAAGAGGCCATGTTGGCGGCCAACGTCTGCAGTGCCGACTACATCGCCCAAAGCAAACACGCCGGCCTGTTCCGCGTGCACGAAGGCCCGACGCCTGAAAAGCAGGAAACTCTGCGCAACTACCTGAAAGCCACGGGCATTCCGCTGACGATTGGCGACGATCCGAAACCGGGCGAATTTCAAGCTATTGCGCTGGCCACCAAAGACCGGCCCGATGCGCTGCAAATCCACACCATGCTGTTGCGCTCCATGTCGCAAGCCATCTACACGCCTAGCAACAGCGGGCATTTCGGTTTGGCCTACGACGCGTACACGCATTTCACCAGCCCGATTCGCCGCTACCCAGACTTGCTGGTGCACCGCGTCATCAAAGCGATATTGAGCAACGGCAAGTACAAGTTACCAACGTTGCCCACACCGGGCGAGGCGCAAGACAAACTGGCGAAGCGCTTGGCTTCAAGGGTGAAAGCACCCACGGCCAAAGCAGAAAAAACCGTCGCTCCCACCAAAGAAATCATGGCCTGGCAAGCCGCTGGTCTGCATTGCAGCGCCAACGAGCGCCGCGCCGACGAAGCCAGTCGCGACGTCGAAGCTTGGCTCAAATGCAAGTACATGCGCGAGTATTTGGGCGAAGAGTTCGACGGCGTGGTCAGCTCTGTCACCAGCTTTGGTTTGTTCATCACGCTGGACGCCATGTTTGTAGAGGGTTTGATCCACATTACCGAGCTGGGTGGCGAATACTTCAAGTTCGACGAAGCCCGCCAAGAGCTGCGCGGCGAACGCACCGGCATCAAATACGCCATCGGCACGCGGGTGCGGGTGCAGGTCAGCAAGGTTGATTTGGACGCCAGAAAAATCGATTTCAGGTTCGTGCCCAAGGGTGACGACTTGCTCGCCCGCGCCATGAAGGACAAAGGCTATGGCGGAGGTAACGAGAAATCTGCTTCCTACGGTGCACCCCGCTCAGACCGCAGCAAAGCCAGCCACTCGGGTAATGCACATTCTTCAGACAAAGCGCCTAAATCAGCCGTGTCTGAGCGTAAAAGCAAAGCCAAAAAATCCAGCAAATCATCCAACGTCGCAGCGGTCAGCAAAACTGGGCTTTCCAGCTTGTCCGGCCCTGGCCCGATGACTAAAAGCAGCGCCAAAGTAGCTGCAAAAAAAGAAAACAACGCGGGTGTTTTTAAGAAAAAAATGAAATCAAGAAGATAAAGTTAAAAGAGATTCGTTAAAAACATTAATTTAAAAAGATTAGACAAGCATGACAACACCTTCAAACACAATGACTAAATCTGCTCCTAAAGTAGCCATCGTCACAGGCGCAGGCTCAGGCGTAGGTAAAGCCGCCGCATTGGCACTCTTGGCCGCTGGTTACAACGTCGTTTTAGCCGGTCGCCGTGTCGAACCGCTGCAAGAGGTCATCAGCCAGTCTGGCGCGGGTGTGGGCACTGTTGGTAAGGCCTTAGCCGTATCCACCGACGTGTCCAAAATCGAATCCGTGCAAGCGCTCTTCGCCGCTGCCGTCAAAGCCTTTGGCCGCGTCGATGTGTTGTTCAACAACGCCGGCGTCGGCAACCCGCCTGGCTCGTTTGAAGACTGGACGGTGGAACAATGGCAAAACGTGGTGGACATCAACCTCACCGGCATGTTTTTGTGCATCCAGCAAGCCTTCAAAACCATGAAAGCCCAATCCCCACGCGGCGGCCGCATCATCAACAACGGCTCCATCTCATCCACCACCCCGCGCCCCAATTCAATGGCCTACACAGCTACCAAGCACGGCGTGCGCGGCCTGACCAAAACCGCCAGCCTGGACGGCCGTAAATACGACATCGCTGTAGGTCAAATAGACATTGGCAATGCAGCCACAGAAATGGCCGCCCGCATGGCCACAGGTATCTTGCAAGCCAATGGCAACATAGAAATCGAACCCTTGATGGACGTCAACATCGTCGGTCAATCGGTGGTCTATATGGCCAGTTTGCCGCTGAACGCGAATGTGCTGTTCCACACCGTGATGGCGACGAATATGCCGTTTGTGGGGCGAGGGTGATTGCTATTTTTTTGATAGCTTGTTAGGTAATACATACACAGGCTAGCTGCATTTTTGTCTCTATTTTTGAGTTGTTTTAGAAATCATATCAATATCCACACATTGTGTTGTGTGAAATTATGTGTAAAAATGGCGAAAACCAATCATAGGACGTAAAAATGGCCACTAACTTAGCTTTAGACGACAGTTTGATTGAAGAGGCACGTCAGCTCGGCGGCCAGCGTACCAAGAAAGACGTGGTGACGCAGGCTTTGCTGGAGTACGTGCAGCGGCGTAAGCAGTTGAAATTGCTGGAATTTTTCGGCACGGTTGAGTATGACGATGACTACGACTACAAAGCCCAGCGTTCAGCCACCCGTTCGCCCGTATCGGGCTGATGGCTTGAAATGAAGGTATTGGTTGACACCTCAGTCTGGTCACTTGCGCTGCGCCGTCCTAAAAATGCAGCTTTAAGCACGGAACAGCAAAACGTCGTCAAAGCATTGGCAGACCTGATGCAAGATGGTCGCGCTGTGATGCTGGGTGCGATCAGGCAAGAGCTGCTCAGCGGCATCAAAACACAGGCAGGATTTGTCGCCCTAAAAAGCACACTCACCGCGTTTGAGGACCTACCTTTGGCGATGCAAGATTACGAAAAAGCGGCCGAAGTCTTCAACACCTGCCGCGCCAATGGCGTGCAAGGTTCAAATACTGACCTGTTGATCTGCGCCGTATCCATCAACCACCAACTGCCCATTTTCAGCGTGGGCAATGATTTTTTGAATTATCAGAAGCACTTGCCAGTGCTGCTTTATTTGCTATAAATAAAATAGCTGCTTATGCAATAAATTCGCTGGCTATACGCTGTTTATTAAAGATTTTTTGTGGTTTTAAAAAGCCTACAAATACGAGGTATTTGTGTCACCGCTGGCGCGACTTTTGTCTTTGAATTCAACCCCAACTACCCGACAAAGCTTTGCTGCAAAGCAAATTGCATAAGTTTTATTTGCGAATACTGGCGGGTGTGCTGTAAGGCCTGTGAAGACGGCCTTCTAGCCGGCTTTCTGAAGCAGTGATGCGTATCGTTGTTGAATCCACCACATCTCAAGTATATTTACGCATGATTTCACTTAAAACTACCGTGCGTCGTGATTGGACGCGTGAAGAACTTATAGCTGCGTTCAATTTGTATTGCCAATTGCCCTTTGGCAAGCTGCATAAAACCAATCCGCAGATCATGCAATTGGCGCGGTTATTGGAACGAACGGCTTCTTCGCTGAGTATGAAGCTGGTTAACTTTGCCAGCCTTGACCCCGCCATCACCGCCAACGGACGTGTCGGCTTAAAGGGCGCTTCTAAGCTTGACCGTGAAATTTGGACTGAATTCAACGCTGATTGGGCAGGTTTAGCTGTTGAAAGTCAGCTCGAACTGGAAAACTTGGCTGAGGCACATGGCGAAACGCTGCAATTTGAAGAGTTGAGTGCGGAAAGCGTTGATCAAGTCGTTGAAACCCTCGCAGTAGGTCGTACCCGTAGCGCAGTTGTGCAGGTGCGGGTCAACCAGTCGTTCTTCAGACGCGCCGTGCTGGCGAGTTATCAAGGTCGCTGTTGCATGAGCGGGGTGAATCATTCCCGACTGCTTGTAGCCAGTCATATCGTGCCGTGGAGCCAAGACGTGGCAAACCGGCTCAATCCGCATAACGGCCTGTGTTTATCGGCGTTGCATGACAGGGCGTTTGACAGTGGGCTGATTAGCTTGAACAACGACTATCAGGTCATCATTTCAGACAAGTTGAAACACAAAGCGGATGAATTCACCCAAGTCAATTTATTATCTTTGCAAGGTAAGGCAATAACTTTGCCGGAGAAGTTTTTACCTGATCGCGCGTTCTTAGAGAAACATCGGGCAACTTTCGAGGTGAATTGTGGCTGATATGGCGTTTGATGCAATCAGAGCCAATGCATTACAGCCGGTTGTGATACTTCATGAAGATGCATTCGAAGCCTATTTTGAACCGTATCGTCACCCCGCTGCAGAGACAGATATTTGGAACGATCTAGGTTTAACCGCTTACGGGAAAGACTGGGCAACCCTCAAAACAGCATCTTCAGATTATGTTTGGACAGTCGTTGATTGTGACGGTGACCAATGGATAACGCCCGGTATTCATGTTGTAAACCGTGTGTGTTACCTCGTCACGAAAAAGCCGCATATGTTTTTACCGTTCGAATTCAAATCCGCTTGGCGTCCGACGTTTCTAACACCACTTGGTTTGCTTCGGCAGGTTAATAAAATAAAGCGGACTTTTTCTCAAAACAAAATAGCGTCTTAGAACATGACGGATACGATTTCTGCGGAGCGCCAGTCGGCTTTGATGGGGCGGATTCGTGGGGCTGGCAATGAGTCTACCGAGGTGGCGTTGGCCAAAATATTGCGACAAGAGGGTCTGTCGGGGTCGCGCAGGCAGCAGCATATGGGGTGGGCGCTGCCGAGTTTGCCGCCGCGCTTGCGGGCTAGCCAGCAAAGGCATCGGTTTCGCGCCATGGTAGCGCTGTTTGTGGATGCCGTGCTCTGCCATCTGGGGTGGACGGTTCTGCGGGTGTGGGAGCACGAGCTAGAGAGACCAGATAGGTTGGCGCGCTGGCTGGTGCGTAACGTTTAGTAATTTAGGATTCAAGTGGCAGCATAAATTAGGGTCAGAGTCCAATTTCGATGGTGTTTGGTTGTCCGCCGAACTGGGAGTTGTCCTGAATTGGAATCCGACCCTAATTTATTCGCTTCTGGCGTGAAGGTTTAGTGCGTAGAGAACTTTTAAACTGGTAAATTCGTTAAAAGAGGCAAAAAAATGACTCTAGTCGGCGTATTTATTGCCTAAGGTGCTATTAAAAGTATAGTAAATAACGGGCGGATTAACGGTTAGCTATTCGCCGTTTCTTCAGCCACCGCATCAGCGCACACACCATAGGCAGCATTTGGTAAGTTCCACTGCTGCACGCCAGTGTTTTTACGTTGCCAAAATTCCAGAATATAAACAAAGATTTGTATGAAAATGAATTTATTACTATAATCTTTGTTATGCCGAAGTCTCCCTTAGCTCTAAGCCAAATGCCGCCTGCCACCTTGTCTGCGTTGCAGCAGCTGGGTGCGGACTTGGCGGTGGCGCGGCTGCGGCGTAAGGAGTCGTTGGCGGTTTGGGCGCTGCGTATGGGTACTTCGGTGCCTACGTTGATGCGTATGGAGGCGGGTGAGCCGGGTGTGAGCATGGGGATTTATGCCACTGCGCTATGGCTGGTGGGGCGTAGCGGTGCGCTGGCTGTGCTGGCTGCGCCAGAGGCAGACCGGGGCGCTTTGGAGCTGGATGTGCGGGCAGCGGTCACTTTGGGGAAGGAGCGGCGGAATGCTTCTAAGGCATCTAGACTATCCAAACTTGAACGCTTAGAGCGAGAGAAAAAACGTCAAGAAGAGCTTGCTATGACAAAAGCGGGTAACGCCGAAGGCAACTGTTCGGATATACCAAACGGTTCAAGTTGAGTCAGTTTTTGGCTGCGTTGCAGACTTGATTTTTTGGCTTTTAGCTATTCGCCCTTAACTATTCGCCCGTTTCTTCAGCCACCGCATCACCCCGCCCACCACGGGCAGCTTTTCGTAGACTTCCTCGGCTGGGTCCCAGTAGTCGCGGTGGGCGGTGATTTTGCCTTGCGCGTCCAGCAGCAAATGTGTGCCGCCGCGCACGGTTTGTTCGGTGGTTTTGTCGAAGTTTTTGAAGTAGAACTTGAATTGCCAGATCAAAAAACTGGCCGGGCCGTCGACAAGTTGGCTGGTGACGATGAAGCGGGGGGCGTTCAGCGCTTCAAACATGTGGCGGTAGATGTGCTCAATGGCGGGCAGGCCGCGCACGTCGTTGAAGGGGTCTTTGAAGGTGGCGTCCGGCGCGTAGAGCTCGGCCACACGGGCGATGCTTTGCGGGGTGATGGTCTCGAAGAAGGTGACGATGTCGTTGACGGCGGTTTTTGTCATCATAATTTTTACATCATAAACCCGTGAATTTCTTAATGGCGGGGAAATACAAGCGGTAGGGTAGCATTCTGAGGGTTTTCATCCACAGGGTGAAGCGTTTGGGGAAGTGGATTTCAAATTCACCTTTGGCCCAGCCTTTGAGTATCTCTTGCGCGGCCTCGTCGGGGGTGATGAGGGCGGGCATGTTGAATTTGTTTTGAGCAGTTAGAGGCGTGTCCACAAAGCCGGGGCAGATGATGCTGACGCCTATGTTTTGCTTGTGCAGGTCTAAATACAGGGTTTCGGCCAGGTTGATGAGAGCCGCTTTGGTGGGGCCGTAGGCCATGCTTTTGGGCAGGCCAGCGTAGCCGGCGACGCTGCTGATCAGACTGATGTGGCCGCTTTGGCGGGCTAAAAAGTGGGGCAGCACGGCGTCTAGCAAGTGCAGTGCGCCTAGGTAGTTGATGCGCTGGTGCTCCAGCATGGTTTGCAGCTTGAATTCGGTCGCACGCAGCTCTTTGTAGGTGCCGGCGCAGAACATGGCGCAGTCAATGGGGCTGGTTTTGTAGATCGTTTGCGCGGCGGCTTGCACAGCGCCGTCCAAGCCTGCGTCTAAGGGCAGCGCCACGGCGGTGGGCAAGCCAGCGGCGGTTTGGCCGGGGTGGGCGGCTACAAAGTCGTCTAAGGCTTTGGCGTTGCGGGCGGATACGATGACGCGTGCGCCCAGCGCATGCAAGGCGCTGGCGGTGGCGCGGCCTATGCCGGTGGATGCGCCTATGAGCCAGACGGTTTTGCCTTGCCAGTTTTGCAGCTGTGGGTTGAGCGACATAGCGTTTTCTCTCGTTTCGTTATTGGTTCGGTTTCAGTGATGCTTCTTGGTTTATCGTTTTGTGAACGACAGGGTGACTTCACCCAGCTTGATGCCAAATTTGCTCATGGTGGCTTTGTTGAGCATGACTTTGTCGGTCATCAGGTACATCCAGTCGTCAAACTGCACCTCAAAAACTTTGCCGTCCACAGGTAAGCTGAGCGTGTAACCCCACTGAAAGGCGTTGCCACGCTCTTGGCCGTTGGCAACGCCGACAACATCGTCGGCACGACCTACATAGCTGCCATCGGCGCTGCGCTGCAGCTTCCAGACGCGCTTTTGCTTGGTGCCGTCTGAGTAGGTAAAGTCTTCGTCCAGCACGCCGGTTTCTTCACCCGGCTTGCCTGTCCAGCCGCAAACCATCACCACGGTGAAGCGTTTCACGACTTTGCCGCTGCGGTCGGTGAAGACGCCGTAAGCGTCTAACGTGCCGTTGAAGTATTGGCGCAGGTCTAGCGTTGGTTTTTCAGCGGCGTAGTCGGCGATGTTTTGCGTCGCGCAGCCAGTGAGTTGTAACGCACCCAAAGCGATGGCGGAGGTGCTGATGCTGGAGAGGAGGAGGCGTCGTTTCATGGTGTGCTCGCAGTATTAAAATTAAAAATCTATCTTTATGAAATTTTTTATCCCCGTTCTTCCTGAGCTTGGCTAAGGGTTTCGGCAGGCTCAACCCGAACGGATTTAACTTGATTAGGGCGAATCATCAGCAGATACAGTGTCAATGCAGCTACTAGCTTGATAGCAATAGGTACAAGGCAGTAGACGATGGTGAGGGCGGTCAAAGCCTGCGGCTGCTGCGTGCCGGGTGTGTAGCCCATCAGTCCTAGCAGCGGCAAAGTCAAGCCAGCAGCCAAGGCTAAATTGAGCTTGGTGGCAAAGTTCCACCAGCCAAAATAAGCGCCTTCGGCACGGCCACGGTCGCCAGCGTCGGCGATGACACCTGCCAGCAGCGCGCTGGGAATGGTCAAATCTGCACTCAAAGCGATGCCGGAAAGGGCGCAAATGACGATAAATGCGGTGGTGTCGCCACTGCCCAGCTGTATCGCCCATGCAAATACAACTATTGAAAGCACCATGCCTAGTAGCCAAGACTTGGCCAAGCCCAGCCGTTGAATCAAACGCAACCACAGCGGCACTGCCAAGCCAGCGCAGACAAAGTACGCGCCTAAAAATGCCGCTTCCATTTGCTTGGGCGCCTGCAGACGGTCTTGCACGAAAAACAAAATCAGCGTGGCAGGCACGGCGCTGGCAATGCCGTTGAGTACAAAAACGGCGAGCAGGCGTTTGAAGGTGATGTGCTGAAATGGCTTAAAAATGCTGTGCGTTGCTGTATTTTTAAGGCTGGAAAGTGGTTTTACAGATTGCGTCCAAGCCGTCCAAGCCACAAAAATAGCTATGATAAATATAGCTGTTGAGGCAATCAATCCGACGGCTACTGGTAAAATTGAAGCCAAAATAACGCCGATCAACCCTAGTCCTTCGCGCCAAGCCACCAAACGGCTACGTTGTGCTTCCGTGCCGCCCAGCATGGCGCCCCAAGACTGGTGGGCGATACTCAAAGCGCTGTAGGCCGCGTAGGTGATGAGCAGCATGGCAGCCGCCCAAGCAATCAGCATGGGCAGCTGTTGCCGAACTGCCAGAGGTGGGAAAAACAGCAAAACAAAGCCTAAAGCCAGAAAAACACCGGCTAGCGCCCCAAAAGCCAAGACTGCTTTGGCCGAGCGGGCAAATAACTTGTCGCTGAGTTTGCCGAGTAATGGGTCGATAAACGCATCGAACAAGCGGGCTAAAAGAAGAACCAAGCCCAGTGTGGCCAGCGGCATGCCAAATTCACGCGCGTAGTGATTAGGCAAAATCACATACAGCGGTAAAGCCACAAACGCCAGCGGCAAGCCCAGCAAACCATAGCGCCAGCCGTTGCTGCCGGTGAAGGCGCGCTGGTCGGTTGGGCTGTTTGCAGAACTGTTTGTCATGTTACAAATTGACTTTGCTTAAAAGCGCTTGCCTGAGCTTGGGCTCAGAGGTTTTAGGCGACAGCCAGATACCGAAAAATTGCCTTGAAAAATCTGCATCACGAATCTCGCCACTGCGTTTGCCGTTGTGCCAAAAGGTGACGCCAAAATCGGGCTTGTGCACGCCCACGATGCGGTCACCTTTTTTGACATTGGGGAAGGCTTCGCTCAGCGTTTTGATCCACAGCGCCACTTTTTGCTCTGGCACGGGCTCAATGCGTTGCATTTCTTCGATGGACCGTTTGGCAATATCTACGGCGCTGAAGTTGCGTAAATAGTGCAGCTCTAGCGCAAAGCTGTGATTTTCAAAACTTAAACCTTTGAAGCTGGGCGTTATCCATAAGCTTGATTCGTAAACCTCTAAACCGAAGAACGTGAGTTTGCCTTTGCCCGCAAATTCTGTGCTGGGTATGGTGCTTGCAACTTCTGGTGGCAGCTCAGGCGCTGTAGATTGTGCAAAAACGCCCGCTGCTGCAAGCTGCCACAGCAGGCAGCATGTCAGAAGGCGGTTTATAAAGCGCATACTTTAAGGCTCATTTCTTTTGCAAAGTGAACTGCACCACATCGGTGTTTTTCTTGGCAAAGGCGGCTTCGCAGTACGCCAAGTAAAACTCCCAAATGCGGATGAAGCGTTCGTCAAAACCGAGTTTTAAAACTTGCTGTTTTTCAGCTAAAAACTTGTCGCGCCACAGCTTCAGCGTGTAGGCGTAGTCCATGCCAAAGGCAAATTCATCAATAACCTTGAAACCTGCCAAATCGGCTTGGCGCTTGAATTCGCGCGGGCAGGGCAGGCAGCCGCCTGGGAAGATGTATTGTTGAATGAAGTCCGTCGAGCCAACATAGCGGTCAAACAAAGCGTCGTCAATCACAATGCTTTGAATGCAGACTTTGCCATTGGGTTTGAGTAGTCTGTGAATCGTTTTGAAGTATTCAGGCCAATAGGCTTGGCCAACGGCCTCTACCATTTCTATGGACACAATGGCGTCGAAGGGCGCATCGTTGGTGGTGACGCCAATATCGCGGTAGTCTTGCAGGCGCAAGTCAGCTTTGTCTACAGCACCCAGTTTTTGCATGCGCTCATTCGCATACGCCAATTGCTCAGTGCTGAGCGTCACGCCTACCACGCTGGCGTTGAACTCGGTCGTCGCTTTTTCAGCCAAAGCACCCCAACCGCAGCCAATTTCTAGCACGCGGTCTCCCGCTTTCACATCCACCATGTTCAAAGCGCGGCGCACTTTGGCGTGTTGGGCTTGCACCATGCCATCGTAGCTGGTGTGGTCCATGCCTTTTTCAAACAAAGCCGATGAGTAATTCTTGGTGTTGTCCAACCACAGCTCGTAAAACGCATTCCCCAAGTCGTAGTGGGCGTGAATGTTTTTCTTGCTGTTGGTTTTGGAATTGCGGTTGAGCAGGTGTTTGATACGAAACAGCAAGCGGCCAGCCCAGGTGCCGTAAATGGCGTCTTCAATCGCGGCGCGGTTGCTGATGAAGACTTTGATCAAGTCTGTCAAGCTGGGGGTTGACCAATCGCCGGCGATGTAGGTTTCGGCAAAACCAATGTCGCCAGATTTCAAAGAGGCTGAAAAAACGTTCCAGTTTTTCAGCATCAGCGTGGCGTGCAGCGCGCTGGGGTCATGGTCGCCAAAGCGATGCATGCTGCCGTCGGGGAATTGAACGGTCAGCGCATCGTAGCGAAGCTTTTGCAGCAACTTCAATGCACTGCGTGCGGCGGCCGGCGCGTTCGATGGGATTTGAAATCGTGATGCGGTGGTTGAGTTCATAGTTGAGTCAATGGTGAATTACGAACGGGTCACAAAGTGATCGGGTGGTGTTGGTTTGGCCAGGATATTCACACGCTTGCGCCACAGCTTGAGGGCTTGCCAGTGGATGCGAGCAATGACGCTGAATGTCATCATGGGGTAGCGCCACAGCGCTTTGCGGGTACTTTTCGCTGTCAAAGTTTCCAGTTCGCCATTGACGCTGGTTTCTAACAAGGGTCCGGTGGAATCGTCGTAATCTACACGGGCGCGGGTGCTGTTGTCCGTTGTCATGAAACGAAAACGGTAGCTGCCTTCAACGTGGTTGAAGGGAGAAACGTGAAAGTCTTTGGTGGTTGTTTGTTCGGCGCCGAAAACCGGTTTGTCGAGGAAATAACAATGCCGTTCACCGAAAGTGTTGTTCACCTCAACCACGATGGCACGCAAAGAGTTGTCAGCACGGTGGCAATACCAGAAGCTGACAGGTTTGAACGTGTAGCCAAAGACGCGGGGGTAGCAATGCAGCCAGACTTCGCCTGTGGCGTCGGCGATGCCTTCGCTTTGCAGCAATTCGTCAAGCCAAGCCAATGCATCTGCGCGGCCATCGCCATGGTCTTTGTCGTAAAAACTCAATGCTGCCCAACGATTTCGTTTCAGTGCAGCGCTAGCTACTGTTGCCAACGAACGCATTGGCAGCATCAAAAAATACGTGGGGTAGGCAAACGTATGCTTCACGGGCTTGACGCGCTTGTGCCGCACTTGGCCAAAACCAATGTGGGGCACAGTCGGCAAGTTTATGCGGCTGCTTGCCATGGTGCGTCTTCTAAAAGTTGCTTAGCCGCGGCTAAGCCAGATTTCAAACCATCTTCGTGGAAGCCATAGCCCGTCCATGCGCCGCAGAAATACGTGTTTTGGTGTCCTTGCAGCGCGGGGATACTGGCTTGTGCTTTGATGGCTGCCGTATCAAACACGGGGTGTGCGTAATCAAATGTACCTAAAACATGCTCAGCTGCGATGGGTTTTGTAGGGTTGAGCGAGACGACGACGGGCTGCTCAAACGGGATGGGTTGCAGCTTGTTGATCAGGTAGTGCAGGCACACGCTGGCATGGTCTGGCTGGCTGGGGTCGAGCTGCACGCGCTCGTAATTCCAAGCCGCCCAGGCCGCTTTGCGCTGCGGTAAGACGCTGGCATCGGTATGCAAAACGGCGACATTGGCTTGATAAGTGATTGCAGACAATACACGTTTTTCGACATGGCTAGGCAGCTGCAGCATCGCCAAAGCTTGGTCTGAATGGGTGGCGATAATAACTTTGTCGAATCGTTCCGTCCCCGCGCTGGTGACAATATGCGCACCTCTGCTGTCGCGCGCGATGCTATGCACGGGCGTGTTGAGTCGTTTGTCTGCAATGTTGGCGACGATTTTTGCTACATAATGTTTGGCACCACCAGCCACCGTCCACCATTGCGGTCGGTCGTTCACTTGCAGCAAGCCGTGGTTATGACAAAACCGCACCATCGTGGCGACGGGGAATTTCAACATTTGAGAAGTTGGACAGCTCCAAATACAGCCTAACATGGGTAGTAAATACCAATCTCTAAATTCATTGCTAAATTTATTGACTTGTAAAAACTCTTCCAGCGGCTGCATCAGCTGCGCGTCTATGTCTGATTTGGCGATGCTCGTCGCCAGTTGGTTGAAACGCATCAAGTCGCGCAGCATGCGCCAAAAACGTGGATTCAGCAGGTTGCTGCGTTGCGCAAACACCGTGCTCAGATTCGAGCCACTCCATTCCAAAGCGCCATTTTTTTGTGGCACTTGGACTGAAAACGACATGTCAGACTTGGCTGTCTGAACGCCCAGATCGGCAAAAAGTTGGATTAAATGCGGGTATGTTCGCTCGTTGAAAACGAGAAATCCTGTATCTACGCCGTGTGTGATAACGCCTATTGCCGTCGGTAAAGTGATGTCTACCGTGTGTGTATGGCCGCCAAAGTACGAACCCGCTTCAAACAAAGTGATGTGCGCACTGCCATGTAAAGCGTGCGCGGCAGCCAAGCCTGAAATGCCAGATCCGACGATGGCGATTTTTAAAGGTGTTTTTTGCATAGTTATAGCCATGCTGCATTATATGACTAATGGGTAAATTTGTGACCAATTAGTAATATGCAGGTATGTCTACTGCTTAATACGTAAGAACAGGGGCGGCGGATTCAAACCGCAAGGAACTGGACTTAAAGAAAGTAGCTCTATAGGATGTCGACTTGGTGAACGCTATATGTGCCTAAGGCGCTGTCTGCAAAAAACCGCTCCAGAGTCACTTTCACAGTTCTGAAGGCGATTTCGTCCCACGGAATTTCAGCTTCCGTGAATAGCGTGGCTTCTTGGGTTTCATAGCCTGGGTCAAACCGGTCGCTGGTTAATTTGGCGCGGTAAAACAAATGCACTTGGCCGACTTTGGGCACGCTGAGTACGCTAAAAAGCGATTGCATTTCAAACTGCGCACCGGCTTCTTCAACCGTTTCACGCGCGGCGCCTTCAGCAGTCGTTTCGTCCAACTCCATAAAACCAGCGGGCAGTGTCCATTTGCCTTTGCGTGGCTCAATATTGCGTTTGCACAGCAATACTTTGTCACCCCAAAACGGTACGGTTCCGACAACGTTCAACGGGTTTTCGTAATGCACGGTGTTGCAAGCCGGACAAACAGCGCGGTTTTTGGTGTCGCCATCGTCTGGCTGGCGGTAAACCACGGCAGTGCCGCAGTTTTTGCAGTGTTTGATGGGCGTTCTGTAAATCATCTGCGCAGTTTATAGGGAAATTTTAAGGAGATGCACGCGCCATGAAAAAAGGCCCTAAGTTTTCACTCAGAGCCTTTGAGGATTTAAAAAACTAAAAATACAGCTTGTTTCAGCGCTTATTTTGTTGTTTTGGTGTGCTTTTCGATCAAAGCTTTCGCGCCTTCGAGCAATTTCTTGCCATCAAAACCGCGCTTGTTCATGTCTTCGACCCATTCCACTTCAATGGCGCGTGACTGACGGCGGAAATTTTGCGCTTCTGCGACATTCACGGTAAAGATGGTGTTGTTGCGGTCGCTGGCAGACTTACGGCCTGCAACGTCACCCGCTTGCTGCGTTTTCCCCAACCAAGCTGATGTTGCCATGCCTGAGTTGTTGTCGATGATTTTCTTCAAATCAGCCGGCAAGCTGTTGTATTTGGCTTTGTTCATCGCCATGACGAAGGTCGTGGTGTAAAGCGCGCCGCCAGCAGGGTCAAATTCAGCGTGGAACTTGGTCAACTCGTGCACCTTCACGGATGGCACAACTTCCCACGGAATCACCGCACCTTGAATCGTGCCTTTTGACAGTGCATCTGGAATGCCTGGGAGTGGCATGCCCACTGGGGTTGCGCCCAAAGACGCCATCAGCTTATTCACTTGACGCGTTGGCGCGCGCATTTTCACGCCTTTCATGTCGTCCACAGATTTGATGGGTTTATCGGTGGTGTGAATCACGCCAGGGCCGTGCACTTGCAGTGCCAAGACTTGCACGTCTTTGAACTCATCGGCTGCAAAAATTTGCACATATTCCCAATAGGCTTTGGATGTGGCTTCAGCGTTTGACATCATGAACGGAAGCTCAAACACTTCTACGCGCGGGAAACGGCCTGCGGTGTTGCCAGGCAGTGTCCAAATAATGTCTACCACGCCGTCTTTGGCTTGGTCGTACAGTTGCACAGGTGTGCCGCCCAATTGCATGGCCGGATAGGCTTCAAACTTGATGCGACCACCAGATTCTTTTTCAACCTTGTCCATCCACGCTTTGTGCATGTTCAGCCAAACGTTGGACTGGGGCGACATGAAGGTGTGAAACTTCAATGTCACCGCGGGTGTTTGCGCCAAAGCGATGGCGCTGGATGTCGCTACAGCTGCGGCAACACCAGTTTTTAAGAGGGAACGACGATTAATCATGCAAATGTCTCCAAGTTATTGATATGAAACGAAACTAAAACGGATGAAACTATAACGGCTGAAAAGCAAATTGGTTTACTGCAGATACTGCACAAAGTACAAAGAAATAGCTGGGAATAAAAGCAACACAATCGTGCGAATCGTATCAGTGATCAAAAACGGCATCACGCCTTTATAGCTTTCAGAAATAGGCACGTCGTCATACGAAGCTTGGCCTTTTCCTTTTCCTCTTCCTTTGGTCATGCTGTTAACCACGTAAACATTCAAGCCCACAGGCGGCGCCAACATGCCAAAACCCACTGTCATCAGCACCATGATGCCAAACCAAATGGCGGTGTATTCTTTGCTCATGCCAAAGTCCAAGCCCATGATCATGGGGAAAAAGATAGGGATGGTGAGCAAAATCATCGACAGCTCATCCATCACCGCGCCCAGCACCACGTAAAACAGCATGATGGCAGCCACCACCATGACGGGCGACAAGCCCCATGAGCCTACCAACTGCGCCAGTTGTGACGGTACTTGTGTCAACGCCAGCGATGCATTCATCAAATCTGCCCCCAAGAAGATCAAAAAGATCATGGCAGAGCTTTCAGCGGTGGCGTAAAAGCACTTTTTAAACTTGTCCCACGTCATTTCACGCTTTAATAATGCGGCAACAAAGGTTGAGAATGCGCCAACCGCAGCCCCTTCTGTCGGCGTGAAAAACCCGCCATAAATGCCGCCAAACACAATCAAAAAGATAGCGGCAATGGGGCCAATACCTTTGATAGATTCGAGGATATTGAGTTTCGACACTTGGTCGTGCTCAGGTGCATGGCCAGGTACAAGACGCACATAAATGCCAATCGCAATCATATAACCCAGCATGGCAATGATGCCTGGCACCATGGCGGCTGCAAACAATTTGGCAATGTTTTGCTCGGTCAAAATCGCGTAAATCACCAGTGGCACGGAAGGCGGAATCAAAATGCCCAGTGTGCCACCCGCAGCCAGAGTGCCTGTGGTCAAACGCCCAGAATAGCCATGTTTACGCATTTCGTCGTAAGCCACATTGGTAATCGTCGCGGCAGTTGCTACGGACGAGCCGCAAATCGCACCAAACGCTGCGCAGGCCAACACCGCACCCATGGCCAAGCCGCCTTTGAAGCGCCCCATAACGCTGGCGGCAAAGCCAAACAGCGCTTTGCTGATGCCGCCTTGGGTTGCAAAATGCCCCATCAAGATGAAGAGCGGAATGACGGACAAGTCATAGCTCGCAAAACGTGCAAAAGCTTGTGTGTTCAAGAAGCTAGAAAGTGGGCCCCAGCCCGCTTGGGCGACGTAGCCAACCGTACCGGCGACAAACATACACACGGCGATGGGCACGCGCACCGCCATGAGCAGCAGCATGATGCCAAAAATGGTCAAAGCCAGTTGAATCGCGCTCATACGGCAAACTCCGGATTGGCTTCTACGTTGTCTTCAGCAAAGCCGAAAACGCCCTGGTGCAAAGCAATCAGCGCGGTGAGCACCAAGGGCGGCACCATGGCACAGTAAACAACGTATTCAGGAAAACCCAGCAACATGGTGCCGCTGTTGGAGCTGTAAGCATTGAGCCCACCCAATACGGTGCGCCATGCGACCAAGGCCATCACTGCAGCTAGCAAAAAAGCGCCAAAGCGCTCCAAATTGTTTTGCGTCGTTTCAGAGGTTTTGGCGGTGAAGAAATCAACCATGATGTTGCCACGTTTGAACTGGCACCATGGCATGAACAGCGCAATGGCTGCGCCCGCAGCAACACCCGACAGCTCAAAATCGCCAGAAATTGTTTTACCCACGGTTTCTCGGCCAACTATGCTGACGCAGGTCATCAGCGTTATAAAGGTGAGCAAAACACCGGCCAAGATGGCGCATAGTTTGGCTAGATTTTCTAATAGTTTCAAAGCTCTCTCCCAAGAAAAAAAGCCTAAAATGCTCTATTTTTAATAGCACTTTAGGCAATAAATACGCCGGCTAAAGCCGAATTTTACTTAAAAAATGGCAGTTTACACCACTTTGACGCGAATATCGGTTAACCCATCAACATGGCCGTGCATGGTGTCACCTACCGCGACGGCTGCCACGCCAGCTGGCGTACCGGTGTAAATCAAATCGCCAGCTTGCAGTTCCCATGCTGTGGAGATGTGCTCAATGATTTCGCCCAAATTCCATATCAACTTGCTGACGGTGCTGCGCTGGCGGTCTTTGCCATCCACTTGAACATAGATTTCTGCGTTTTCAACATCGCCTGCTTGCGCCGCTGGCGTGATGGGGCCAATGGGGGAGGCGTGGTCAAACGATTTGCCGATGCACCATGGGCGGCCCAGCTTTTTTTGCTCGCCTTGCAAGTCACGGCGGGTCATGTCCAAGCCAACTGCGTAGCCGTAGATGTGTTTTTTAGCATCTGCCGCTTTGATGTTTTTGCCACCTGTGCCGATGCAAGCGACGATTTCGATTTCGTGCTGAAAATCTTTGGTCAAAGGTGGGTAGGGCAGAGAGGCTGTTTCGCCCGCGTTGCAAACCACCACGGTATTGGCTGGTTTGATGAAGAAAAACGGTGGCTCGCGGCCTGTGAAGCCCATTTCTTGGGCGTGGTCCACGTAGTTGCGGCCGACGCAGTAAATACGCTGGACAGGAAAACGTGCTGTCGTGCCGACCACAGGGACGGACACTTGCTCAAGGGCTTCAATGACGTATTGGGTCATGGTGTTATTCGACATGATTGAGTCTTTCTTCTTTGTGTATGCCTAGCGCTTGGTGCACCGGGCGGTCTGAGTAACTGAACAACACGCAACCGCTTGTCGAAGAAAAGCGGGCTGTGTGCCACGATGGAATCACAAAATGGTCGCGCGGTGAAAAGTCAAATTGTACTTTTTCACCCTTGTGCTCAATCTGTACCGAGCCTGAACCTTCAACCACGCTAAAAATCGCACCATCCGTCTGTCGGTAAGGCAGGCCTTCGAAGCCAGCGGGGATGCGTTGCATGAAGGTTGCCATGGTTGGCATGGGTGCGCCGCCAGTCAGTGGGTTGATATAGCGCAGTTTCACACCGTCCCACGCATCAATTGGCTGGGTTGTCTCTAAAATATGCAGCGCTTCACGGCTTTTGTCGTAAGGGTAGCTAAAAATTGGCGATGTTTGCCCCAGCGGCGAGTCATAAGTGCGTACCGGTGCCATGTTGTAGCCAAACTGGGCAAAACTGGTGCCTTCGGGGCGGGTCACGGTTTGCGATTTCTCAGAAGCGTTTTCCGCAAAACCAGCGTCTAAATAGCGAATCAGAGGAATGTCCAAACCGTCCAGCCAAACCACGGGTTCGCTGGCATCCGAGCCATGGTCGTGCCACGTCATGCTGGGCGTGATGATGAAATCGCCCGGTCGCATGGTCGTGCGCTCGCCGTTCACAGCCGTGAACGCGCCAGAGCCTTCAACGATAAAACGCAAGGCGCTTTGCGTGTGGCGGTGGTTGGGGGCAATTTCGCTGGGCATGATGAGCTGCAAACCCGCATACAAAGCTTGGGTGATGGCGGATTGGCCTTTTAACGCGGGGTTTTCCAAAATCAGCACACGGCGCACGGCTTCTTCAGCGGTGATAACTTCACCGGCACGCATCAAATACGGCCTGATTTGCTCATATTTCCAGTGCGCAGCCACGCACGGCGTGTTCGGCTGCTGCGGCACCAAGGCATGCAGTTCGCGCCACAGCGGCGTCAAATGGTGGGGCGCCATGTCTTTGTAAAGCTGCTCCCGCACGTCGTTTTGACTGGCAGTATTTGTCGAAATGGTTGTTTTGTCCATGCTGGAAAGTATAATATGTGTACTTATCATAAGTCAACTTAGTGTTTACCCTAGATGGCTCAAAACGATGCATCTCAGGTTTAAACTTTCAACATGCCAAGCACTTCAGTAAATACACTTGCAAATGCCTTTGCAAGTACGTTTGATTATCACGCCGCCCCCGGTCATTTGATCCGCCGTGCGCATCAAGTAGCAGTCAGCATTTTTGCTGAAAAAACGGCCGCATTTGACATCACACCGGTTCAATTTGCCATGCTCAACGCCTTGATGGACGATCCGGGCGAAGACCAAATCACGCTAGCCGGCAAAGTCGCTTTTGATGCCGCCACCTCTGGCGCGGTCATTGCGCGCCTTGAAGCCAAAGGCTTGTTGCGCCGCGATGCCGATCCCAAAGACAAGCGCCGCAAGCTGCTGACCGCCACCGTGGAAGGCGAAAAAGTTGTCATCGCTATGAAGGCAGCCGTGGCAGAGGTTCAAGGTCAAATCATGCAGCCGCTCACCGCTAAAGAGGCGCAGCAGTTGACGGCTTTGCTAGGCAAACTCGTCGCTGGGCATGATGAAACCGCTAAAACCGGCGTTAAAGTGGGAGATATAAGTTGACTCAAACTAAAACAGACAAACTAGCCAGAGAAGAAGTATGCCGCGTCGGCAAAAGCTTGTTTGAGCGTGGGTATGTTCATGCCACAGCAGGAAATATCAGCGTGAAATTGGCTGCAGAGCAGGGCGGTGGCTACTTGATCACCCCGACCGATGCCTGTTTGGGCTTTCTTGACCCGGCGCGTCTTGCACGGCTTGACGATGCAGGTCAGCAAATCAGCGGCGACAGAGCCAGTAAAACCATCGCTTTGCATCGGCAAATATACGCAGCCAGTGCTGGCAACCCTACTGCTGCCCGCTGCATCATACACACGCACAGTACACATTGCGTGGCTTTGACATTGGGCTTGAAACACGACTTAGGGAAAAACCAGCAGTCAGCATTGGCACAAGAGCTTTTACCAGCATTGACGCCCTATTTTGTGATGAAAGTAGGCCACGTCCCTCTGATTGCATATCACCGACCCGGCGACCCGCTAGCGGCACAGGCTGTAGCCGCCATGATTGCGAGATACCAAACCAACGGCACACCAATACGCGCCGTGATGCTTGACCGTCTAGGCCCCAATGTCTGGCATGACAGCCCAGCCGCCGCCATGGCTACGCTGGAAGAGCTGGAAGAAACAGCCAAATTGTGGCATCTGACAAAAGGTACTGCGGCATCGTTAGCAGAAAGCGATATTGACCAGTTGCGTCTGACTTTTGGGGTGTTTTGGTAAACGGCTATTTAGTAATTTGAAAAAAATCATGACTGTTCCATCACACATCGTTCAATCTTTTGCACTCACGGGTAAATTGCGCGCGGCCATCAATTTGGGCAACCCCATACTCGCCCAGTTTGTTGAGGACATGAAGGCCAGTGGTTTTATCGTTGATGCATTGGCCAGACACGGCGTTAAGGGTGCTTCCGTTGCACCCCTCAGTGCATCAGACTGATTTTGTTACCAGCTCGAAATGCTCTACATTGGGTGGTGCAGCAAAAAATGGACCGACGATGGCTCGCCATTCCGCAAACAGTGGCGATTCACGAAAACCGACCGTGTGGTCTTCCAGCGTGGCCCAAAAGATTTGCAAAATATAGCGCTCAGGGCTTTCAATGCCTTGGTTGACCTTGAAGCCTTGAAAACCTTTGGCTTTGGCGATAACGGTGGTCAAACCGCGCTCAATGGCTTCGTCAAAGGCAGCTTGCTGGCCAGGGTGGATACGGATGTCGGCTAGTTCTAAAATCATGGTCAATCCTTCTTAAAACATTTTCAAAATTTGGTTTATTCTCTCTTATAACTCAACGATATTTTATGATTCTTCACAACTACTTCCGCTCATCCGCCTCCTTCCG